>CAZMTT010000001.1:0-57761 GCA_964569555.1 uncultured Dehalococcoidales bacterium
AGCGCCTGCTTTACACGCAGGAGGTCAGAGGTTCAAGTCCTCTACCGCCCACCATTCAAAATCATGGTTCTTCGGTCTCTTCACCTCTAAAAAGTTCACAAGGGAATTACTAGAGCAGTTTATAGCCTCCCGTCCTGATGGATGTAGTGATATGAACTCCGTGATAGGTCAGTGAGGTTTGAGGATAGGTTGAGGTTTTATAAGGCGCCATTGTGACTATTCAAACTCATCCTTTGCCATCACCACAAATATGGTAGATGCCACTCCTAAAGGAAATATCGCAATTATGGCAATAATAGAGCCAGCAAGTGCCCAGCCCCACTTCACTCTTTGCAGTGCAAACACTCCGCCAATTATGGGGAATAATACTACAATGATAGCTAATAATAGGAGAATTATTAGTATAGTAGGTATTAGGGGTTCAACACTGGAGAGGTATTCAGGGGGGCAGGTGTCCAAGATAGATTTCCCAATGTCACCAGCAACAATGGCAATAACAAGCCCTATAACACTGAATACGCTTGTTGCTCCTGAGATTATATTCAGGATGCCTGCCCAGATTGGTTTCCAAGTCCTTTTCAGAGTAGCCTCCATATATAAAGAGGTCGTGTTTATCGTTTATCACCTAGTTCAATTAAAAAATGGCACCCGACATCGCTATTAGCTGGCGTTTCTGGTGCCCTGAGTTACTACTCCCCAAACCCTCGGTCGACCTATTAAATTTTAAGCTGGATTAAATCTTGCCGTTAGTTTAGCCCTCAAAATTACAGGTGTCAATACCTGTACTGAAGACTGAGCTAAAAGTACTACTGGTTACATGACCAAAGCACTATTGTTCGGGGAGGGGTGACTGGCTAAGATAGTATTGCCGTTTGAGCCTACTTTATGGAGATGGGAGGCGCAATTTGACCAAGTTGCCCTTGGAAGAGGCTCGGTGCAGGCTGCGCAAGCACCTGCCTGAGCCGGCAGCACTGCAGTTGATTCCAGAAGCGATGGCGAGAAAGTACACCGTCATCCCTCTGGCGGTGAGCGGTAATGTGCTGCAGGTAGCCATGGCTAACCCGACGGATATCCTGGCCCTGGAGGCTCTGGCAAGCCGCACTCAGATGCGCATTGAGCCGGAAGAAGCTACTGCTGAGGAAATCCAGGAAGCCATTGATTTCAATTATAAGGCCTACGACGAAATAGAGAGGCAGATATCCAGTATCTCTCTGCCCAGCCAGACCAAAGAGGAGCAGCTCAAGCTGGATACGGTTACCGATGCCCCGGTCGCCCAGGCGTTAACGCTGCTCATTGATGAGGCGGTAAAGGCGGGTGCCTCTGATATTCACCTTGAACCCCAGGAAGATAACCTGCGGGTGCGCTATCGCATTGATGGTGCCCTTCACGATGTGCTCTCCCTGCCTTCAGCCACCGCCAGCCTGCTTATCTCCCGGATTAAGATTCTGGCCAACATGAATATTGCTGACCACCACCGTCCTCAGGATGGTCAGTTTTCCATCAAAACCAAGGGCCGTCGTGCCATTGATATCAGGGTAGCCACCATAGCCAGCGTCTATGGTGAGATGGCAACCCTGCGCCTGCTGGACAAAGCCAGGGCAATCATGAAGCTGACAGATCTGGGTTTTCTGCCCGAAAGCCTGGCCAAGTACGAAGAGATGCTCAAGGTTCCCCATGGCATGATTCTGGTCAGCGGGCCGACCGGCGCCGGTAAGACGACTACCCTTTATGCCTCGGTCAATTGTCTTGACCACAGCGCACGGAATATTATTACCACTGAGGACCCGGTAGAGTATCGGTTTAAGGACATTAACCAGATTCAGGTTAACCCGCGGGCCGGTATCACCTTTGCCAGCGGACTGCGGTCGATACTGCGCCTTGACCCCGATGTGGTACTGGTTGGTGAGATACGTGATGCCGAGACCGCCAGTATCGCCGTCCAGGCGGCGCTTACCGGGCATCTGGTGCTATCTTCAATACATGCCAATGATGCGGTGGGAGTGGTGCTGCGCCTTCTTGACCTCGGTGTCGAGCCCTTTCTGGTCTCATCGGCGCTGATTGGCGTCGTCGCCCAGCGCATGGTACGGCGGATTTGCCCCGAGTGCGCTCAGCCGATAAGCGCTCCGCTCATTGAGCAGGTGGCTTACGGCCGGGAAATCGGTGGGGAGCGAGCTGAGTTTCTCTATGGTAGCGGTTGCCAGTCGTGTGCCCACACCGGCTACCGGGGGCGGACCGGTATCTTTGAGATACTGCATATTAGCGACCAGATAAGGATGATGGTGCTCGGTGGCACTACTGCGGTGCAACTGCGGACTCAGGCAATCAAAGAAGGGATGACACCCCTGATGAAAGACGGCATGTTGAAGGTGAAAGCAGATATCACCACCCCTGCCGAAGTCCTGCGCAATGCCTATTCTATCGAGTAGCGACCGGCTGCTGCCCTAGAGAATCCCGGGTGAAGTGAAATGATTTATCAGTATGTTGCCCATAATGAGAGCGGGAAGGTAATCAAGGGGAAGCTCACCGCCGCCAGTGAAGAAGTAGCCACTGAGCTGCTGGGCTATGCTGGCTATCAGGCAATTAACCTCAAGCGGTTTGTCCCCTTTCTCAGCCTGGACAGGCTGTGGCCATACCTCTTCCCGGTAAAACCCTCGGAAATAATACTCATCTTTCGCAAGCTCGCCTTGCTCCTTGAATCGGGTATGGATATCATTACCTCTCTGGAGTTGCTGCGGGAGCAGACCCCCAACCGCACTCTGAAAAAGGCGTGGGGTGAGGTAATCGCTGACCTGCGCAACGGCAATCAGTTCTCGGTAGCCCTGGACAAGCACCCCGGCGTCTTCCCGCCAATCTACTGCCGTTTGCTGGGTATGGGAGAGCAGAGTGGTGACCTGGAGACGGTGCTGAGGCAGATTGCCGATTATATGGAAAAAGAGATTGCCGCCGCCAAGAGTATTAAGAACGCCATGACCTATCCGGTGATTACCTTTGTGGTGGCTATGGTGGTTATCGGGGTGCTGGTCACCTTTGTCCTGCCCACTTTTGCCGCTCTCTATAGCTCACTCGGTGTTGAATTACCACTGGCGGCTCGCTTGATGCTTACGGTCAGTGGCACTCTGCAGAGTCACTGGGCTTATTTTATGCTGGCGTCGCTGGTTTTAGGCGGCTCAGCCTATATCTATCTCAAGAGTTCGGACGGGAGATACCGCTGGGATAAGCTATCTCTCGGCTTGCCGGTGCTGGGGCGCATAAATCACCTCAATCAGCTGGCCCGCTATTGTCGCAGCATGTCGCTACTAATCGGTGCCGGTCTGTCGCTGACGGAAGTGATGCCGCTGGTAGTTCAGGGCACCAGCAATCAGGCGGTGGCTAAAGCGCTTAAGGATGTCCAGCAGGATATGGTCAAGGGTGAGGGCCTGTCTCTGCCCATGGCCAAGAATGCCCTTTTCCTGCCCATGATGGTGCAGATGATAAATGTCGGTGAGGAGACCGGCAACCTTGATACTACTTTACTGGCCATCGCCCGGAGCTACGAGACGGAAGCTGAGGACAAGACCCGTTCCCTGATTACCCTTATCCAGCCGGCAATGACATTAATTATCGGTCTGATAATCGGGCTCATCGCCATGTCGTTGAGCTCAGCTTTATATTCTATCTACGGGCAGGGTTTTTGATGAAGAGAAAACGAGGCATATTACTCCCGGCTGAGTCGGGGATGACGCTGGTGGAGACAGCAGTGGCGCTGGCTGTTCTGGGCACGATTGCCGTCGTCTTTCTGAGCGGTCTGGCAATCAGTTCTAAAGCGGTAATCATCGCCGATGAGCAGACTACCGTGGAGAGCCTGGCGCAGAGCCAGATGGAGTGGGCCAAAGGGGTTGACTATGTGTATGAAGCCAGTGAGTATTCCCCGGCACCGATACCAGCCGGCCAGGATTATACTGATTATTCGGCTAACATCACCGCTGAGCCTTTACATACCCCCGATGATGGTATTCAGAAGATAACGGTTACCGTCAGACGTCTGGGGGAAATGGTAATGGAACTGGAAGGTTACAAGGTGGACCGATGAGACGGGGTGAGAGAGGCGCGACTCTTATTGAGCTGGTGGTGGCTATCGCCATTATGGCACTGGTAAGTGGCGCGGCGACGGCAGCCACGTTTCAGGTTTTAAAGTGCACCGAGCGCAACAGCGAGTATATGACGGCGTTGAACCAGGTGCAGAATGCCGGTTACTGGATTAGCCGTGATGCCCGGATGGCGCAGAGTATAACCACGGAAAACCTGACATCACCGGACTTTCTGGTCCTGAACTGGACGGAGTGGGATGCTGAAGATAACCCGGTCTATCATTCGGCGACATACTTTTTGGAAGACCTGAGTGGTGGCATCGGCAATCTGAAGCGGAGCCACTGGAGCAGCGCTGGCGTCAACGAGCAGACGCTGGTCGCCCGACATATCTATTATGACCCGACCGACCTTGATTACACCAGTGAAGCCAGTTATCAAACCCCGGTGCTGACGCTCCAGATAACGGCGCTCTCAGGGGAGTCAAGGGAGACGAGAGAGTACCAGATTAGCCGCCGTCCCAATTTTTAGCTGATGAGGGAACAATGATTGGCTTTTTAAGGCAAATAATAAGGGGTGAGAAGGGGCAGGCCCTACCGGCTGTTCTGGCTCTGCTCGTTTTGGGCGGGCTGACCATTGCCCCCACCCTCAGCCATGCCAGCACCAGCCTTAATCTGGGCCGGGTTCTTCAGGAAAACGGGCACGGGATTTATGCGGCTGATGCCGGCGTGGAAGAGGCGCTGTGGTGTCTGGGGGAGGGTATTTCACCGCCCGGGCAGCTGACGGAAAATGTTAACCAGATGGCAGTCGCCATCCAGACTGAAGATAAGGGGGACTATACCCTCTATCTGGGTGAGTTCATCCGCCCCGGTGAGCACAACGAATACCTGAGTGTCGGCGGAGAGATAACCTGGGACGATGAGGCGGGGGCTTATAAATGCGTCATTACCGTTGTCTGGGAGCCTGATTCAGGGATACCGGTGATACACCTGGAAGAGGTCGGCGTCAGGCTTCCGGCGGGGTATAGCTATCAACCGGGGTCGGCGGCTGGCTTTGCCGACAATTTATCCACCGGTGAGCCGGATGAGACGCTGGACAGCCTGGGGGCTTACCTGCTCAACTGGGAGTTGGGCACACCTGCCCCCAGTGTTTCCGAAGCTGAGCCGGTAAAGACCCAGACCTTTTATATCGCCGGAAGCGGAGACCTGGAGGGCGATTATACCTGGGTGGTAGCCGACCGGAATGATGTCGGGGCGGTGGGCGAGATTACGGGCACCTCATACCGAATCACGGCGACGGCAACACGCCCCGGAGATGGCAAAACTACCGCCAGAATAGTGGCTGAGGTAATGATAAGCGAAGGAACGACCTATATCACATCATGGCTGATATCAAAATAGTTAAAAATACAGGAGATGGCATTGAAGCTGACTAAAACAAGCTGGATACTGCTGACGGTTGGTGTGTTTATTATCGTCTTCGCCAGCCTGGGTGTGGTTTTGTACCAGCGGCTTGACCAGCAGAGCCATCTGGAGGGCGAGCTTAAGCTGGCCCAGCAGAAGCTAAACGTGGTTCAGCTTGAGCCACTTTCCCAGCAGCGGGCAGAGCTGGAGGAGCAGCTATATGAAATCGTGTCGGAGTCTGAGGATGCCAAGGCAGCCCTTTCGCAGGCAGTTACCAGCACTGCCGTCAGCGATACCCTGTTTGATATTGCGGCCACTTATGATGTGACCATAACCGAGTTAAGCTCCACCGGCCTGGCGGCGGAAGAACTGGCGGGGGTTACCTGCTCGGCGCTACCCTTTACCGGCCGGGTGGAGGGAGACTTATCCGATATCGTCAATTTTGTGGTAAGGCTGAACAATGACCTGAGCACCGGTGTGGTCAGGTCGGTGGCAATTGATGTTCCGCCAACGCCTAATGGAGAGAATTCAACCGCCAGCCTGACGCTGGTGATTTACAGTTATCAGGGTGACTGAGATGGCAGAGAAGTTGCTTACGCTATACATTGACGACGCTAGTCTCCGGCTGATGGTTACCCGCGGTCAGCGGGTGAGAAAATGGGCGGAGGCGCCTCTGGAGCCGGAGATGGTCCAGAATAATGTCGTCATCAAAAAGGCAGAGGTTGCCGCCAAGATTAAGCAGCTCCTCAAAGCCCAGAGGGTGAAAACAAAGAAGGTCATCCTCGGCTTGAGCGGGCTTCACTGTTTAACCCGGCCGATTACCCTGCCCCCGTTACCCAAGGCGATGCTGGCTGAGGCAGTAGTACGGGAGGCGAGGAGTGTGCTGCCGGTGTCCCCGGAGCAGCTTTATATCTCCTGGCAGACTACCCTGACCGCCGAGGACAAGACCGAGGTCTTTATGGTGGCGGTACCCCGTAAGGCGGCTGATGCCCTGGTTAAAACGGTGCAGCAGGCGGGGCTGAAGGTAGAGTTCATGGACCTGAAGCCACTGGCTCTGGCGCGGGTAGCCAGCGAAGAGACCGCCGTCATCGTTGATGTCCAGCCAACTGAATTTGACATCGTGATTATGGTGGAAGGGGTTCCCCAGCCCATCCGCACCGTGCCCTTCCCCGCTGAAGCGGTGTCTTTGCCCGATAAGCTGCCGATGATAAAGAAAGAGCTGGATAGAACCATCAAGTTCTATAATTCCAATAATCAGGCGAAGCCCATTGACGGCAGTGTCACTATTTTCGTCTCCGGAGAGCTGGCTGATGAGCCGGAGCCGTGCCAGTCTCTGTCCGACGAGCTTGGCCATCCGGTCTTACCACTGGCATCACCGCTGGAGTGTCCGGAGTCAATGCCGTCAGGCCGTTATCTGGTTAACATCGGTCTGGCGCTGAAAGAACTGCCTCTGGCAAGGGAAACCGGGCTTTGCGTAGCCGATTTGAATATTCTGCCTGAGGCCTACCGGCCCAAGCCCATTTCGCTGACCAGGGTCTTAGCCCTGCCCAGTGCCGCCCTTTTTATCGGTTTGCTTATTCCCCTGGTAATGTTCATTCAGGATACCTCGGTCGATATTGCCGTAACGCGCGCCAAAATAGACAACACCAACCAGATGACTCAGCAAAGGCTATCGCAGCGAGAGGGGCTAACGGCTGATATTGCCGGGCTGGAGGCGGAACTGGCTGAGGCCGAGTCATCCCAGGCTAACTTCACCGTAGCCATGGACAGCCTGGAGAAACAGAACAGCGTCATTAACGGTGACCTGGGACTAGCCGTCAGCTGTCTGCCGGCTAGCGCCAATTTGACCAGTATTACCCATGCCAGCCAGACCCTGACCCTGAACGGCAGTTCCCCCGGCGAAGCCGAGGTACTGGCCTACTTAAGCAGCCTGAATAACAGCGGTCGCTTTGCCGAGATTATTGTGTCCCGCATCAGAAGGGTTGCCGGTGGGGGGATGGACTTCACCCTGGTGCTCAGGACGGGCGGAGGCGAATGATGGATATTTTTCCGTTGCTTAATCTGGCGGTAACCCGGCTTGCTTCTGACTTGCACCTCATTGCCGACAGCCCGCCGCTGCTGCGCATCAATGGTGAGCTTAGCCCGCTAGCCGATATGCCACCGCTGACGGCGGATGATATTGCTCAGGCTTTCCAGCAGCTGGCCTCGGACCGGGAAAGGGCTGACTTTGAGCGCTGTCTTGAGCTTGATTTTGGCTACACTATTCCTGGTGTTTGCCGGCTCCGCTGTAATGCGGCTAAGCAGCGCGGGACGATTAGCCTTACCATCCGCCTAATCCCACTCCAGATCCCTAATATTGATGAACTGGGGCTGCCCGAAATATGCAGGGAGCTGATTCTCAAGCCCCGCGGTCTGGTGGTGATCAGCGGTCCCACCGGGAGCGGCAAAACGACCACGCTGGCGGCGATGGTCAACCATCTGAACAGCAGCCAGAAACGCCGTGTGGTCATCGTGGAAGACCCCATTGAGTATGTCTATGCCAATCTGGGGTGCACCATAACCCAGCGGGAGCTGGGCAGCGATACCCTCTCTTTTGCCGGGGCGCTGAAGCATGTTTTGCGGCAGGACCCGGATGTTATCCTGGTCGGTGAGATGAGGGACCTGGAGACGGCGGCGGCGGTGCTTACCATTGCCGAGACCGGTCATCTGGTACTGACCACCGGCCATGCCCCGGCCGCCCCCCAGGCGGTGGAGCGGATAATAGACCTGTTTCCGCCTCACGAGCGTCACTTAGCCCAGTCGCGGCTGGCTTCGCTGCTGCTGGCGGTCCTGTGCCAGGTGCTCGTCCCCAAAGCTGATGGCTCGGGGCGGGTGGCGGCGGTTGAGGTAATGCTGGCCAGCCCGGCGGTAAGAAACACCATCCGCGAGGGCAGGATTCACCAGTTGCCGACCACTATTCTGACACAGGCCCGGCTGGGGATGGTCTTGCTTGACCACGCCCTGGTCAAGCTCTACCGGGAGAAAGTAATCAGCCATGAAACGCTGCTTGCTTTTGGTAATGACCCGGAGGAAGTAGTCAAGCTTGTGGGCAAGCTGCCTCAAGCGTAGTTACACTCAGTCCCCGGCTAAATCAGCCGGTTGATTATTCGCTCAGATTACGCCCCCTATTGACGGGCTGGGCAACAGCAGGCAAAATGTAGCCAGTGGAAGTTGCGTTAATTATTCTTTTTTTCTTACTCGGTTCGGCGGTGGGCAGTTTCCTCAACGTCTGCATGGACCGTCTGCCTGCCGACCGCTCACTGCTCCGTCCCGCCTCTCACTGTGATAGCTGCCAGCACCCGCTATCGGTAAGCGACCTCGTGCCTATATTCAGCTACCTATGGCTGCGCCGCCGCTGCCGCTACTGTCAGGCTGCCCTGCCCCGCCGCCCCTTCTGGGTGGAACTGGGCAGCGCCGGTCTTTTTGCTTTCGGCTACTGGTATTACGGCCTGAGTGTTGATTTAGCCGTTATCATCTTTTACTGCTGTCTCTTTATCGTGCTCGCCGTCATTGACCTGGAGCACGGGCTTATCCTGAATAAGATAGTCTATCCAGCGGCGGTGGTGGCGCTGGTAATCAGTGCCTTTTTCCCCCCGTCGGGCATTGTTGACCTCGCTTTAGGCTGGCCCTGGTTCGGACTGGTCAATAGCATTACCGGCGGGGCTATCGGTCTCATCTTCTTTTTGCTGCCCGCTTTAATTTACCCCGAGGGAATGGGGTGGGGGGATATTAAGATGGCTGGCCTGATCGGTCTGGTTACCGGCTCGGGGCTGGTGCTTTTCGCCTTGCTTATCGGCATAATTCTGGGCGGGCTGGTAGCGGGGATTCTGCTCTTACTTAAAGTAAAGGGGTGGTGGGAGGCTATCCCCTTCGGTCCCTTCCTCTCGGTGGGGACTATTGCCATACTGCTCTGGGGCAGTGATATTATCAACTGGTATCTGGGGCTGTTCTTTTAACCCTCATCGCGGGCAAATTCAGTGGCTCTTGACAGATTACATATTGACTAGTACAATAGTCCTGCCTAAAAACAAGGGTAGATGTGGAGGCAGGGAGATGAGGGTAAATAGACGGCGATCAGATATTGAGATAATTGCCGAGATGCTCAAGGTCGGCGAAAATGGCGCGGGCAAGACCGAGATTATGTACAGTGTCAACATGAGCTATCGGCAGATACAGAAGTACCTTGGCTATTTGATGGCTCAGGGCTTTATTGACCAGATGAAGATGGGCAATCCATCGGTGACCTATCAGGTGACCGACAGTGGCTTAAGGCTGCTTGAGCTACTAAACAGAATAGAGGAAATGCTTGGGCTGGATGAGCAGACTAACTTTTAGCCACTTCAGGGGCAGGGTCTGTGGGAAATAACCTGAGGATAACAGGGTCTTCAGGTTATTCTTTTTAACTTGGACAAAAGGAGAGTAGCGTGGCAGAGAAGAGAATGCTGATTATAGATGCTGAGGTGGCCGGGAAGATAGACCAGAACCGCGGCGATATGAGCCGCACCGAGTTTCTTAACTTTCTCATTGATAGCCAGCTGAAGGAAGAGGAAAAGGGAAATCAGACCGACTACGTGACCAAAAAGGAATTTCAGCATTTTGCCGAGGGTATGAAGGAACTGCTGCGCAATTTCCTCGAGTTTTTCTTGAGCTATGGACTGGAGTTAGGCAAGGAGCCGCAAGACAAGACCTTTGACGAGCTGAGCCAGAAGTTACAGTCTCTGGACAGCAACGCCGGCAAAGCCAAAAAACTCTAGTTGCCCCCTCTTTTAGTGCCTCGCCTGCCGCTTCTACCGGAAAGCTATCCCCGGAACAAACGCATTAACTTTGGCGTTACCCCTGTGATTACCTGAGCGGGAAGGCAGTTATTCAGTGTACCGCCGGAAGATGAGCACGGAGTTGTGCCCACCAAAGCCGAAGGAATTTGATATGGCCGTATTCACTTTAGCCGGGCGGGCTTTCAGGGGCACATAGTCCAGGTCACAATCGGGGTCGGGGTGGGTAAGGTTTAGGGTGGGGGGTATCACGCCCTGATTGATGGCCAGAATACATATGATGGCTTCAATAGCCCCGGCGGCGCCGAGAAGGTGTCCGGTCATAGATTTGGTGGCTGACATCGGGATGTGGTAGGCGAGTTCGCCAAACATGTTTTTGATGGCGTGGGTTTCGGTCCTGTCGTTGAATAGTGTCGAAGTGCCGTGAGCATTGATATAGTCAACCTCGCTGGGGCTGACGCCGGCTTTCTCCATTGCCCGGCTCAGGGCTTTGGTGGCACCGACACCATCGGGTGAGGGCTGAGTAAGGTGAAAGGCGTCACTGGTGGCGCTGTAAGCGATAATTTCAGCCAGGATAGGGGCGCCCCGCTTGAGGGCGTGGCTGAGGTCCTCCAGCACCAAAATAGCCGACCCCTCACCGAGGACAAAGCCGTCGCGCTCGGCGTCAAAGGGCCGGCAGGCGCTCTGGGGTTCGTCATTCCGGGTGGATAAAGCCCGGGCGGCATTGAAGGCGGCGACACAGATGGGCATTATCGGCGCTTCGGTGCCACCGGCGACCATTATCTCTGCCTCTTCATGCCGAATCAGCCCATAGGCGTGGCCGATGCTATCGCTGCTGCTGGAGCAGGTTGAGGATGGAGCGTAGCTTGGCCCCTTGGCACCCAATGTTAGTGAGACCTGTACCGGGGCGGCATCTCCGGTCATGGTCGGCGCCAGCAGCGGGCTTATCCTTCTCGGGCCAGCCTCGCAGAGTACTTTTATCTGTTCGGTAACCTCAAGCAGACCGCAGACGCTGTTGCCAATGATAACACCGGTCTCCTCGGCGTTGCCATCTTCTATGCTCAGCCCGGCGGACTCCGCTGCCTGCAGGCTGGCGGCAACCGCAAACTGGGTGAATCTATCCATGCGGTGGGCTTCCTTCGGGCTAACATAGGCTAATGGGTCAAACCCCTTGACTTCAGCGGCGAACCTGGTGTCAAAAGACGCCGCATCAAAGTGGCTGATATAGTCAATTCCCGATTTCCCGGCGATGAGGGCTTGCCAGGTATCAGCCACGGTCAGGCCAACCGGACTGACCATGCCCATGCCGGTAATTACCACCCGGCGAGAATTAGAAAGCATGCCTTATTTTCCTCCGTTGACCGGTGAATTTGGGGGTATTGTTGGTACGGTGTGCTTCGATGAAGCGGGCCAGGTCTTCCGGCGCAACGCGGTAGCTTCGACCCAGACGGATGGCATCAAGCTTACCCTGACGGATGTAGTTGTATATGGTCAGGGTATGAATCTGAAGAATTTCGGCTACCTGTTTCGGAGTGAGTAAGTTGTTGTCTTTCATAGAATACTTGCCTTAGCCCTCTTATATCTCGGTCAAGTTGGCTATAGTCCATTTAGTTTAAGCATAAACGGCTATATGAGGTAAAGCGTTTAGGTTCTAGAACATTGTTCTAGAATACAATCACTTCCCAAGCTGACGGAGACCTGCCATAGTTTTTCTTACCCGGAATTGGACATCTGGCAAGTCAGTTTGGGAGGTATTTAGGTGCCCCAGGCGGTTGAGCTTTTACGGCAGGGTAGGGGTGAAGAGTTATGGCAGATGTGCTGTGGCTATCTCACTCTTAACCTTGAGCAATTTATGACCATCCAGAAGCGCCTGCTGCTGGAGCAGCTGGAGCTATTGCACCGGTCGAAACTGGGTAAGAAGGTTATGCGGGGGGTAAGGCCGGATAGTGTCGAGGAGTTCCGCGAAGAAGTACCGCTGACCGACTATGCTGACTACTGCCCAGAGCTTGCCGAAAAGAGAGAAAACGTACTGCCGGCCAAGCCGGCTCTGTGGGTACACAGCTCGGGCAGGTCGGGTGAATATCCCTGTAAATGGGTGCCGTTCACGTCCACCTTCTGCCGGGAGATGAGCACCATAATGTACGGCATCGGCATGCTCTCCTGCTCCCGGGGGTGGGGTGATACCGACGGGTTTCCGACACATCCCCGGCTTATCTACACGGTCGCCCCCCGGCCCTATGTAACCGGTGCCATGGCGAGCATGCTGGAGCAGCAGACCCCCATCGCCTATCTACCGGCTCTGGAAGAAGCCGAAGCGCTGTCTTTTGAGGAGAGAGTAAGGCTCGGTTTTAAGCAGGCGCTATCCCAGGGGCTTGATTACTTCTTTGGCTTGTCGCTGGTGCTGGTTACGGTGGGGGACAAGTTCAGCCAGCCCGCCGGCAGCAAGATAGACATCCGCCCTCTGCTTTCCCAGCCCCGAGCGCTGTTCCGCCTGGCCAAGGGACTGACCAAGAGCAAATTAGCCCGGCGCCCGTTGTTGCCCCGGGACCTGTGGTCGGTAAAGGGGATTATGAGCGGCGGTCTGGATAGCGGGGTGTACAAAGACAGGATAAAAGAGCTCTGGGGGAGATACCCCCTGGATACTTATACCGGTACTGAGGGTGGTATCATGGCTACCCAGACCTGGGACTATGGTGGTATGGCCTTTGTTCCCCACCTCAATTTCCTGGAGTTTATACCGGAAGAGGAGCATTTGAAGTGGCAGTTAGACCGTAGCTATCAGCCCAGGGCGCTCTTGCTTGATGAGGTAAAGGCCGGCGAGAATTACGAGATAGTTATCACCAACTTTCACGGTGGGGCTATGGTCAGATACCGGCCGGGTGATATGATAAGAATAACCTCCCTGCGGAATGAGGAGATGGGCATTGATATCCCGCAGATGGTCTTTGAGCGGCGGGCGGACGACCTGCTCGATTTCGTTTTTATTCGCCTGACGGAGAAGACCATCTGGCAGGCGATAGAGCATACTGGTATTCCTTATGTGGACTGGACGGCTTACAAGAAAGCCGGGGAGCCGGTGCTGAGCATCTTTATGGAACTTAAAGATGGCTACGAGGCTAGCGAGGCGGGTGTAGCCTCAGCCGTCCACGAGCAGATTATCAAGTCAGACAGTGATCGGGATACCAGCTCACTGGCTCGTGACGATTTTGCCGAGATGATTAATTTCAGAGTAGAGGTGAATCTGCTCCCACGTGGTGCTTTTGCCAATTATACTGCCCAGAGGCAGGCTGAAGGCGCTGACCTGGCTCATCTCAAGCCACCCCACATTAACCCCTCGACAAAAGTGCTCTCTCTGCTGAGAGCCAAGCCTGAAGTGGCACCCAAAGTTGAGGCTGGAGCCGGGGCAATTCGCTAGTACTTTAGTCTACCCCCTTTTAGTCTGCTTACCTTGGTTTCACTTGACACTTGTCCAAATTGGGGCGATAATTGCCTCGCAATGAATATCTACACCCTTTTCCCGTTAATTGCTACTGTTGCCTATATTCCACTGCTAATCACGACCATTAGCAGTCGTCCCTGGCAGAGGCGGCACCGGCTCTTTGTCCTGTTTCTCATTCCCGCCATGATGTGGAGCCTCACCGATGTCTTTCTGCGCAGTGGTCTCTTCCCGGAGCAAAGTCTCCTTTTACTTAAACTCCTTCTGGTTATGATCACCTGGATGGGGGTGCAATTCCACTGCTTTACGTCTTCTTTCTTTGCCCCCGGTGAGGGGCGGTGGCTGCCCTTCGCCTACGCTTCACTGGCGGTAGTTATCGCTCTGGTGGCGCTGGGTTATATCGGCGATGCGGTGGTTCCGGCTAACGGTGACAGGCTCTATCTTGATTACGGTATCGGCGCCATTTTCATAGCTATACCCCTGCTGACCTTTGTTGCCCGCAACCTGTATCTTTTCGGGAAGAGATTAAAGACTTTAGATAATCCGGTGCTATATAATCAGGTCTTATCGCTGATGCTCGGCATCTCCGTGCTGACTTTGTTTATTTTGGGCGCCGTCCTCCCTTGGGGAAGGGAATTTCCGGTAAGTCACTTCGGTAACCTGATCAACGCCTTGATACTCAGTTACGCCGTCATCAGGCACGAGCTGGTGGATATCAGGGTTGTTTTGCGGCGGGGTTTGGAGTGGGTCAGCCTGGGTATTATCGGCGTTGGCAGCTACGTGATGTTGCTGGTTTCCCTCCATATCGTCTTCCACTTTGCGCTTAGCCTGACGGCCACTTTTATCGCTACCTTGCTGGCGATACTGGTGGCTCTCTTTGTTTATAAGCTGCGTGACCATCTCTTTATCACGGTGAGCAAGGCTTTGCTGGGGCGGAGCTATGATTACCGCCAGAAGTTAACCGGTTTTGCCAATAAGAAGATACACCATGTTTTCAGCCTCAGGGAGCAGGGCAGTGAGTTGCTTGAGCTGGTTACCAAAGCGGTTGGCTCTAAATGGGCATCGCTCTTATTTGTTGAGATTGGCAGCCAGCATTTCACCACTCAGTTTGTTGAGCCCCAGGGGCCCGACAATCCGCTGTCTGGCATGAGGCTGACCGGCACCAACCCGATTGTGGAGTATCTGGAACGGGAACAGAAGCTGTTAACCAGGGAAAATCTGACTATTTTAGCTGAGTTCCGCAGCCTGTGGGAGTCGGAAAAGGGGGAAATCACCGCCAAGGAAATAGAGCTGTTTGTGCCTCTGGTGAGTCGTGACCGGTTAATCGGCATTCTGGTGCTGGGCAAAAAACAATCGGGCAAGTATTCCCTGGAAGACCTGAATCTGCTTGAGGAGATTACCAGTCGGGTTGCGGTAAGTATTGAGAAAGAATACCTGCGGGAACAGCTCCACGAGCGTGAGGAAGAGCTGTCCATAATTAACCGCTCCAGTGCCATTATGACCTCAAGTCTGGATATCCAGGGAATATACGGTAGCTTTATTGAGGAACTGAAGAAGGTGGTCGACGTTAGCTGGGCAGCCATTGTTCTGATTGAACCGAATGACCTCTATTTTGTGGCCCTGTCCTCCGAGATAGGCTCAGCCTGGCAGGTGGGGGAGCGCGTACCAATCAGGGGTTCGGCTACGGAATGGGTAGCCAAGCACCGAAAGTCTCTCGTTGAGCCGGATTTAGCCCAGGAATGCCGTTTTAACACCGGTAGCTACCATCTTCAGCAGGGAGTGCACTCTATTGTGTACCTGCCGTTAATCGCTAAAGGCAGAGTTATCGGCAGCCTGATTGTGGCCAGCTGCCGACCGAACGCCTATAACCCGCGCCAGGTGGCGCTCCTTGAGCAGTTGGCTTCCCAGATTGCCATGCCGGTGGAGAATTCCCAGCTCTATGCTGAAGCTGAGGAGAGGGCGCGAACCGATGAAGTTACCGGGTTACTGAATCGCCGCGCTCTGGGTGAGCTGATTACCAGTGAAATTAACCGGCACTCCCGTTATGGCGGTATTTTTTCCCTGATCATTCTTGACCTTGATTCATTCAAAGTGTTTAACGACAAATACGGACATTTAGCCGGCGACAGGGTTCTCCAGCAAATTGGCAGTATCATGAAAAGGGCGATAAGAAGCGCTGACCAGGCTTTTCGCTATGGTGGCGATGAATTTGCCGTTCTCTTACCGCATACCGGTGGTGAGGCTGCCCTTGAAGTAGCCGAGCGGCTTCGCCATCGGGTCGCTTCCGCAGTGGGCACGGCTGATGTGCCCATTACGATCAGCCTTGGCCTGGCTACCTGGCCGATTGATGCTGTGGTGGCTGATGGAATTATTGCCGCGGCTGATGATGCCCTTTATCACGCCAAGCGAAGCGGGGGGAATCAGGCACAGCGGGCTTCAGTGGCGCTACCGTCTCCGGCAGAAGGCCGGGGGGGTGGTACCCGCGCTGAAAATGATGGCGCCTTAAGCACTATTTATTCTCTGGCGGCAACCGTAGATTCGCGGGAGCTCCACTCCCGTAATCACTCAAAGAGGGTAAGTGAATATGCTGTCGCCTTGGCGGAGGCGCTTAATCTGAAGCCAAAGGTAATCAGTAGGCTGGAGACTTGTGCTTTACTGCATGATGTTGGTAAGATTGGTGTTAGCGACGAGATACTGAATAAATGGGACAAACTGACCGAGGAGGAATGGATAGCGGTCAAGACTCACCCCCAGATAGGGGCGGCTATCGTCAGTCATGCCTTGCAACTAACTCCGTGTATCGAGGCTGTTTTATATCACCATGAGAAGTATGACGGAAGTGGCTACCCGGAAGGACTGAAGGGTGAGAATATACCCTTGCCGGCTCGTATATTAGCTGTCGCTGATGCCTTTGTCGCCATGACCTCGCCTCGTCCCTACTCCCGAGCCCTGTCCAATGAGGAAGCCGCCGAGGAGATAAAGCGAGGTGCCGGCAAGCAGTTTGACCCTGAGCTGGTTGGGGTGTTCCTGGGCATTATTCAGGAGCGCGTCGGAGCGACTGAGGGGGAGGAGGTAAGCCGCTGATTATGAATAAAATAAGAGTCATTGTAGTTAGCCCGCAATCCCTTTTCCGGCAGGGGATAGAGCATTCCCTAGCTGAAATGAGGGATATCGTGATTTCAGAGGCGGCTGAGGTCAATGACAAACTGCTCTCCGAGATAGAAAACCTGCCGCCTGATGTAGTCCTGATAGATATTGATGGGCCATCGGATAACGGGCTGTCCCTGGCCCGGCGCATAAAACAGCGTTCACCAAGCATTGCGGCGGTGGTGCTTACCTCTAACCCGAGCGACGCCCATCTCTTTCAGGCACTGAAAGCCCAGGCGGCTGCCTATTTGAACAAAGAGGTTACCGCTGATGAACTGGCCAACATCATCAGGCGCGTGTCTTACGGTGAACATCCCATAAATGAAAGCCTTGCCAACCGGCCCAAAGTGGCGGAACAGGTGCTGCACCAGTTTCAGGAGCTCTCCTGGCGAACCGAGGCTGAGGGCTTTATTTCACCGCTCACCCCGCGGGAGCGGGAAATCCTTAATTATATCGCTCAGGGATATCCTAACAAGCAGATTGCGGCCGAACTGGATATCAGCGAGCAGACTATTAAGAATCACGTTACCTCAATCCTGCGCAAGCTGAATGCCAATGCCCGCACCGAGGCAGTAGTGGTCGCTATCAAGCAGGGCTTAATCTCTATTACCTAGACTCCCCCGCCTTGAGGCGCTTATCTCTCCAGCAGGAATCTATTTATGGCGGCCGCCACCCCGCTGTGGTCAATATCAAGAGTAGTGTAGTCAGCCACTTTTTTGACCTCATCAGCGGCGTTGCCCATCGCAATCGCCAGGCCGGCGGTGGCAAGCAAAGATATATCGTTGCTGCCATCCCCGACGGCAATGACCTCGGTGAGGGATATCTCCAGGTGTGAAGCCAGTGTTTCCAGGGCTTTCCCCTTGGATACTTTAGGGGCAAGCAGATTGATAAAATCAACGCCGGGATAAGCCGGTGTTCTTGCCCAGGAAAAGTGGAGGCTATCCCCGAACTGCTGACAGAAACGCCGTGCCCTGGCCGCCTCTTCCGGAGTGGTGGTCACCAGCCCCCCCTTGATGATTCTTGCCTTCTCCCAGAGATTGGTGAAATCAACTATGGTTGCCTCGACATCAAAGAACTGGCGGTGGGCTTCGGTTGACCAGGTCTCCCTCTCGGTAAAGTAGTCGGTCACCGTAAAAAGCTCAAGGTCCAGATTATGGACATGAGCCAGCTCCACCATTTGTTTCACCACCGCTTTAGTAATCGGCTGCACGTAGAGCTCCTGGCTGTGGTCGGGGCTGCTTACCAGAGCGCCATCAAATGTTATGTGATAGCTGTTCAGGGATAGCTGTCGGATAATGTTGAGGCAGGCTTTGAGCACCCGCCCGGTGGACAGGGAAATGCCTACTCCCAGGTCCTGGGCTTTAGCCAGGGCGGCTCTGTCCTCGGCAGAAATCTTACCGTGTCTATTTACCAGCGTGCCGTCAACATCGACCACTAAAAGCTTATAGCAATTACTTAGCAACTTTATGCCCTTTAGCCTGTTTAACTAATTCTACCCAAAACCGGCTCCCATCAGCAAATAATGAAGCCGCATTCAGGCTCATTCTACTTGACATATATAGTCAAGATAGCTTAGTTTTATAGCGGAGAAAGAAATGCCGAGCACTTATGAAAAAGAAGCCTACCAGTTTCTGGCTGCCTATCGCTTTTTGGCTTACGCTCTGGCGGCTATGTTCACGCAGGTGGTGCCGGCACTCAGTATGCCGGCAATACCCGAGTTTCATCTCTACATAGTCCTGGCCATACTCGGCATCTATACCATCCTGAAGGTCTTCTCTCCTCTCCGCTGGCGGGAGAGGAGCCCGATGACCTATCTGATTCTAATCGGTGATTTTGTGCTCTGCATCTCTCTGGTTATTGCCACCAATGGACTGAATAGCAGCTTCCTGCTCTATTCGCTTACGCCCATTATGACCGCCGCCCTTCTCTTTGAGGAGAAAATCTCCCTCTCTCTGGCCGCCATTGCCTCCCTCTCCCTCTCTATTACCCACCTGACGTTGAGTCCGTACCTGAAAATGATTGATTGGATTATGCAGGGGCATAACCTCACCCTGCTCATTGTCTACACCCTCTTCTGTTTTGTGGTGGCGGCGGTGCCTTACCGCATTAACCTGAACATACGCCGGCGCATCGAGAGAGAGGCGATTATTCAGGAGCGCCGCCGAATTGCCCGGGAGATACACGATGGCGTTGCCCAGTCGCTCGGTTACCTCAATCTGAAGACCAAGCAGGTAAGCGATTTGGTTACTTCCCACGAGACCCTGAAAGCGCTTAACGAGCTTGGCGATGTCAGGAAGATAGTGCAGGATACCTATGAGGATATCCGGGAATCCATTGACCAGTTGAGCACCGAGATAAAGAACCTGCCCATAATACCCGCCCTGTCCAACTATACCAGTGAATTCGGCAACAATAATGGCATCAAGGTTCAGTTTAAAACCGCCAAGGGCTTTCCCAACCTTTCCCCGGTGGCTGAGCTGCAGTTACTGCGCATCGCCCAGGAGACGCTGACCAATGTCAGGCGACACGCCCTGGCCAGTGAGGTAGGGGTTAAGCTGGAGAATACCCGTGATACGGTGACCATGAAAATCAAAGACAACGGGCACGGCTTCGTCCTCTCCGACCTGGAAAAAGCCCCGCCCGGCTACCACGGGCTGGCCATCATCAAAGAGAGGGCGGAGGGGCTGGGCGGTAGTCTGGAGATTACCTCTACCCCTCAGAAGGGGACGGAGCTGAAAGTTACCCTGCCTCTGGAGAAAGTGAGGCTGTAAAGTGGAAGCGGTTAGAGTACTTATTGTGGATGACCATAGCCTGTTTCGCCGTGGCATCGCCAGCGTCTTAAGCAATGAAAAAAGCCTGAAGGTAGTCGGGGAGGCGGCTGATGGGCTGGAGGCGATTGAAAAGACGAAGCAAATCGCCCCGGATGTGATTCTGATGGACCTCAGTATGCCACGCTGCAGCGGGCTGGAAGCCATTCAAGCCATCCAGACCGAGATGCCCCAGATTAATATTCTGGTCCTGACTGTCTCGGAGATGGAAGCTGACCTTCTGGCCGCCGTAAAATATGGTGCCCGCGGCTACCTGCTGAAGAAGGCGGAGCCGGAAGAGCTAATTCACGCCATCACTCATATTGCCCAGGGTGGCGTGATAATTTCACCACTGATGGCGGCCAAGCTGCTTACCGAGTTCAAGGAACTCAGCGCCGGGGTGAAAAAGGGACCGAGCAAGGAAGCTAAGGCTGACCTGAGCCCGCGGGAGGATGAGGTGCTGCACCTGGTGGCGCAGGGGGCAACCAATCGGGAAATCGCTGACTCCCTGTTTATCTCGGAGAACACGGTAAAGACCCACCTGAAGAGTATTATGGAGAAGCTGCACCTGGTAAACCGAAGTCAGGCGGCGGCTTATGCGGTTACGAAGGGGCTGATTCAGAATAAAGACTAAGTGAGCCGGTAAGGCTCACCGTCAGCTACGGAAAGTTGCTTACTCACCCGAAAGTGCTAGTCTCCCCCCTTACTAAAATCACCCCCTTGCAGGATTGTCAACGCCAGCCTTATCACCTAATATTGAGTGTAGCCATAGTAAAAGAGCTAGCTGTGGTCATTTCTTAAGAAAAATATAGCGGAAAGGAGGTCGCCAAATGAGGATGCCTAAGCGAGGGGAGAAAGGTTTTACCCTGATTGAGCTTTTGATTGTGGTCGCCATCCTGGGTGTACTGGCGGCAATAGTCATCCCCAATGTAGGCCGGTTCATCGGCCGGGGTGAAAGTGAAGCCGCCGCTACCGAGCTGGAGAACATCCAGAACGCGACGCTGTCCATGATGACGGACCTGGGGCTGGAGACTCTGGATAATCCGGAGACTACGGCCACCAGTGATATGGGTGCTTTCCCCGATTCCACCAATGGATATATACTCTATGGTTTCATAAGCGGAAATCAGACGATCAACTATCTTGCCACGCAGACCACCAAGGGCACCTACACGGTGGATGCCCTGGGAACAGTGAGCCAGAACGCCACAGGCTACTAATAGCTCATAGGTTAAGTGCTTTCAACAGTATCTGAGTTAAAAGATTAAAAGGTTAATTGAGGGGGGTATTGATGGGGGGTGGAGTCCGAAGGCAGGTGCCCGGGAGATAACAGGGCACCTGCTCTGTTTTGGTTAGCTAAACTCAAAGATTATAGGGATAGTAGATAGTAGGGGGGGAGTAAATTTATGGATTATCCGGCTAAAACCTGTCCTCACTGCAAGGTGCCATTAAGGCCGGGTGAAGGCGCCTTTGAACTCTCCAGGAGGGGAGTACCAAGCTCAGAGTCCTCGGCGCTTTCCGTCTCACTATATTCCTGCCCGCAATGTGGTTATATTGAACTTTATAACCTCAAGGTCGTTGGTCGCCTCTGAGTGATAGAGTGGCTCTATCACTCAACAGTCTTGGTTTCAACAACGATGGTACCGGCTTTGGTGTAGGGGTAGCCCTCCGGAGGTGGGATGGGGGTTAAAAATTGACCGCTTTCCTCCAGAGCGGTGAGGTATTTTCTAAAGATAAGGTAACTGTCTGCCTGACAGGTAATGGTTATTTTATCGCCCTGGTGAACGACGTCCTGCACCTGAACACCAAGCTGGTCGGCTTCGTCCTGAATCAGCGTCAGGTCTTCAGTAAAGCCGCCGCCCAGATTAACAATGGCGTTATATTCGTCAATAGCCTTTTGCAGTGGTTCACGCTGGGCAATTTCCAGCTTCCTCCGTTCCAGCTCGTTATTAAATAGATTAAGCTTGGACTCTAACTGAGCCGTTTTCCCCATAGTATCAGAGGTCATTTGATATATCGGGAATAGCAGGACGGTAGCCGCAATCAGCGAAACAACGATGTATACCTGCTTGGCAGAGGGTCGCCATGGGCGGTAGGTCCTGGGCAGGAGATTAATATCAAGTGATGAAAGGCCCTCATGTCCGAGACCTTCAGACAGCTCAGCTTCCCTCAGGGCAAGTCCGATGTTGACCGCATATTGAGAGACAGGGAAGTCGGCGGGGTATTCCAGAGGTGGTGCCAGCGGCTCAATGGGGTAGCCTAACCTTGCTTTTAGCTTATCTCTCGGGATAGCTTCCTCGGGCATCTGCCCGGTAATGAAGAAGGGTGTATCCGGGTCGAGGGGTGTATCCGGGTGACGGGCATTATGAAAGTCTACCGTCAGCTCCATGGTCACCGCCAGATGCTCCGCCTTTTCTTCCGTGGTGAGTTTTTCCGGTTGCCAGGGTATAGTACGTATGATTTCAGGTATACCGTTAACCACGACAATGATATCAAAGCTGGCCGGTTCGGTATTGAGGATAAGAGCCTGTTCTCTATTGACTGCCCTGGTCAGGGCGATAGCCTTGAGTTCCAGTATGCTCGGATTGACGCCAGCCGCCTTCAAAGACTGTACTTCATTATCAATTGTGTCTCTGGGCACCCCGATGAGAAGAGCATGTGGCTCACCCTCACCGGCAAAAATAGTTTGCCAGGTGAGATATAGCTTGTCTTCCACCAGGGGCATTGTCTCCCGGGCTAAATCTTCAAAAGCTTCCTCCATGGTTGCCCCCGGTTCCGGGACTGGCATGGGCACGATGCGGCTTACCGAGTAAAGACCGCTGGCACTAGCCGTGATATCCCGTGCCCTGATACCGCTTGAATTCATCAGCTCCTTAACTACCGAGCCCAGAGGTTCGGCTTCAGGACCTGCCTCCCCTTCGGTGGCTGCCTCACTTGATTCGAGGGAAGCACTTGCCCAATTTTTGACTACTTTCCCCCGGGTCTCCAGGAGCCTGATGGCAGTGCTATCGATGTCAAGGGTTACCACTCCTCCGGTGGTTGTCCACCTCTTGGTGGACCTGCCTATCGCCTTCTGGAGTTTGTGCCAAGCCGTGCTTATATCAAGCTGTAAGAGGCCATTAGCCACGGTCAATTACTCCTTTCAGCATGGTCAGCCAAGCTATTCACTCTCCTGGGGTTTGGTATAGATTTCAACATTCAAAATGGCCAGGGTATCAACGTTCAGGTACTCGGTGGCGCTTGATACATCCGGACCGTCAAATTGCCGTACCGTCCCGTCCCGCTCGCAGGTATAGTAATACTCAGTGCTCAGGTAGGGGAAATAGCTTATGGTTTCAAACTCGGTGGTATTAGTACTGACGGTCTTATCATGCTCATAAAGCACATATCCATTCCTGGGGAAGCGGTCTCCGGTGTAGCCTTTTTCTTCGGTGTTGGTGATGATATCGGGAAAGCCTTCTTTGGCTATCTTGGTGCTGGGGTTATCCCCCATAAAATTGGTGGCCACACCACTGATAAAGTTCAGCGAGTTGGGTATCAGGGCCAGGTTATTATCCTGCATCATCTCAATGACGGCTGCGGAGACGAGGTACAGCTCTCTCCGCCTCGCTTCCCGCTCGCTGATGGGATACTCGGCGGCGGTGGTTACATCGGGACCGTCAAACTGCCGTATGGTTCCATCAGCCTCACAGGTGTAGTAGTATTCCGTTTCTAAATCGGGAAAGTAGCTAACGGTGGTGAAATCCTCCGTAGCCGTGTCTACGATTTTGTCATGCTCATAAAGCACGTATCCATTCCGTGGTGACTCCTCACCAATGTAGCCTTTCTGGTCTACGGTGCTGATAATATCGGGGAAGCCTTCTATTTTGTCCCTGGTATCAGGGTCATCGCCCATCTTATTGCTGGCCAGTCCGCTGACAAAGTCCATCGGATAGGGTATCTTGGACAGGTCGTTATCCGCCATCAGGTCCTGCACCGCCAGGAATATAGCGTAAAATTCCTCCTGTCTGGCTTCCTCTTCCGAGGTGCCCGCAAATTCAAACTGGCTGATATGGGCGCTCTTAAGCACCATAGTCTGCAGTATCTCACTGGAGTCGAGCTTGGTGACAAATGCCATCACATTGTCATAGTCGCCCTGCGCCCGGATATTGTTGATAGCCAAGACCTGGTATTTGCCCTCACCCATCTGCTTTGTTTGGGGTGGATTTAGCGGCGGGATGGTAAATTCGCCGCTATCCGGGTCGACATCAACCCCGCTCTCATCAGCCAGTTTAACGATGATATCAAGAACTTCCTCCGCGGCTAGCGGAGCCAGGGCCTGGTTAACCGTTTCGTACTCCGCCTGTAACTTCTCCACTGAGGGTAATGGCTTGTTAACTACACTGCTTATTCCGGTGATTCGTTTTTGAAGTTCGGCCTGCTTTGAGTTCTGCTGAAAATAGAGAATGCCCATGGCGGTATAGAGAATCAGGAAGAAACCAAATAAAAATAGGGAGCCGGTGGGCCAATATCTCTGTAACAGAGCTTTTAGTCTGTCCATTCTTTAATCTTCTTTAATCTCAACTAGCTTTTGCATCTATTACCGGAAGAGCCGGTTTCTTTTCGCCTATTGCCATCTGTCACGCAGCGCCTTCTGCACCCTCTCTTCTACGGTTTCCTCTATCGCCTGTTCAGTTGGCTTTTCTGATTCTTGCTCCAGCCTGGCCAGTTCCTCATCATAGAAAAAGGAATATAGTTGTCTCCCCCGCCGCCACCCCACCAGCCAGACCATAGCCAGGCCGAAGATGGCAATCGGCCCCACCCACTCAATGCCGAGGCCTTCAAAGAGCAGGATGATAACCAGGATTAAGATGGCGAACAGAAAGATAGCACAGTTAAGGTCCCACCGCGAGTTTCTGGACCTTACTCTGGCTCTGGCCGCCGCCAGCGCTTTCATTTCCTCAATTTTATCGGTGGCTTCCGAGGGAGCTTTGGTTTCTTCCATATTTTTCTCCTTGTCTTTTTAGGTGCTTGGTGAGCACTATACACTCACCAAGCGTTATTATCAATGATAGCTAGATGCCTGCTATCTCATTTGATACGAAGTTATCGAAACACCACCGACCACCAGCGCCAGGTTGGAGTCAAGAATTATCCCCTCGGCATCAGCCCGCGAGTCATAGGTGGGCACGGTCACGGCACCGCTGTTCCAGCTGTAGCAGGTGTAATATTCATCCCCGGTAATACCAATGTCTAGGAATACCTGCGGTATCGAAACATCAGAAATTACCTGAACCTCGTTGTAGTAGCTGCCGGACACGTCCTTGGTCGTGGTGGCCACGAAGTCTAGGTGCAAAGTCTCACCAGCGGCGATGGATATCGCCGGCGAGAACAACCAGTAAAGCTCCAGCCGGTCTACGCCGTTGATTTCTCTCTCGGTCTCCACCGGGTCATTAGTGGTCATATTACTGGTCGGACCGGTGTAGGTGAAGCCCGGGGGCAGGTAGTCATATATTTCCTCAATATGGTTGGTAAAACCGTCCTGGTTGGTGATTTGGATGGTGTAATCAATATCGGTCAATACGCCGGGCGGGATAATCTCGGGGTCGGAGGTTTTCACTATCTGGATTAGCCCGTCATCATCACATACCCCGGGATTGGCCGGGTTCCCCACCGTCAGAGGGGCCTGGGGACCGCTGAGGGTATCCCATGGCTTCAAGACAATCCAGTTGCAGTGCACCCGGTCGTTGTCCGCCGCTTTAAACTGGTGTGTCAACTTGAATTTTATTTCCTTCACCTGCCTGGCGGTGAAGTTCCTCATGCCGTGAAAGTAGTTGGGACTGGTGTTGTCCGAGGAGAAGGGATTGGCTTCGGTGTCAGGGTTGTAATTGGCCGGCCACTTCAGACGCCAGCGTGTGGGCGGGTTCTCGAAGGCAGGGTCGGGGATGCTCAGCCAGGGACCGCCGTCTGTTCTCATATAACAGCTACCCTCGACAAACTCAGTGTCATCGTAAACGTCGGGCAGGATTTCATAGACAGCATCCAGACCCTGGGTGGTATTGGCGCTGAGCTGTTCCAGTTTTATGGTATAGGTAACGGTTTGTAAGGTGTTATTGGGGATGGTGTCCGGGGTAACCGTCTTGGTCGGCTGGATGACGTCATCGGTGGCCAGGATTATCCCGCCTTTACCGGGCACCGCCCGCATGATGATGGTGAGGTTGACCGATATCGGGCAGGTATCGCAGGTGAGGTATCCCACCGGATTCTCTGTTGTGAATTCATTGCCGAACTCGTCATACAGTAGCTTCCACAGGATGTATTCCTGCGCCGTGTCGGCGGCGTAGATTAACTGCGTCTGGCGGGTGGCAATCTGGCTGCTCTTGAGTGAGGTATCGGTCAGCCGGAGCGCCTGAATTGCCAGTGTTGAGCCGATGGCGAGCAGTATCAGGACCAGAAGGAAGACCTGTCCCACCTCTTTCTTTTTCATCACTCTATCACCTCCGCCCGGATAAAGCCGCTGAACTCAACGGTGGCGCTCCGCTGCGGTACGCTGGAACCGGTGGCGGTAATGGTGACATTGATTACTCTGCCGTTCTGGGTAAAGCCGAGGTCGGTTATGTGCCGGCCCACAATGCTCATCACGCCGTCGTAGGTGCGCTGCAGCACGGTACCGGAAAGGGTGTACTGGCAGTTATGGGAAGTGCTGTTCTCCGATGAAAAGCCGGTGTAGTCCGTCCAGCTCAGGGTCACCGAGCTTTGCGGGACCGGGTCGCCGTCGGTGAGGTCGGTGGTCTGGGTCATCATCAGGTCTTTCTTGATGGCTAACGCTGCCTGATTTACATCGGTCAGGGCGACCACCTGGCTGTTGTTCCGGCCGGTGCCCCAGACAATCTGGTAGAAGCTCATAGAGGCGCCTACCAGTATGACGCTGCCGATGGCTAGCGTTACCAATAGTTCAATCAGTGTGAACCCGGCCTGTTTCATTTCTTTGTCCTCGCCGTGCAGATTGCCAGGACCTCTTTTCCCGACTCCCGGTATACGGTAACGATAATTCTCTGGAAGGTCTCGGTTCCGGTACAGCTACCAAAGCTCTCGGCGGCATCGGCATCGTTGGTGCATTCGGTGGTGGCAATCATGCTGTATTGTGTGGGGACAGTAATATTATAAGATTCGGCATCGGGGTAGCTAGCGTTGTAGGAGCTGGACTTGATATTCTCTATATAGTCACTGGCCAGACTGGCGGCGGTTACCTTCTCATCGGTGATGCTGACGGCGCGGTAGTTGGTACTAAGGGCGGCCACCACGCTCGCCCCGATAAACCCCAGAATGGCCACGGCTACCAGGGTTTCCATCAGGCCTATGCCCTGCTGCCCCTGGAAAAACCCAGTTATTGCCTTAACCAGAAATTTCATAACATCAGCGTACCATCACTTTTGATTAACCAAAGGCGCCGGTGAGGGTATACATTGGCATTAGTACCGAGATGGCGATAAAACCGACCAGCAGTGCAATGCCGACGGTAGCCAGTGGGCCTATCAAGCCGACTATGGTAGCTGCCTTTTCGTCGGCGGTAGATTCGCAGAAATCAGCCACCACTCCCAGAGTGAAGTCAAGGGTGTTGCTTTCCTCCCCGACGGCTACCATCTGGATGAGTAGTGGCGGGAACAGGGCAATACGGGACATCGGTGCGGCTAATCCCTCACCCAGATAAAGCTTGTCCCTGAGTTCATCCAAGGCGCTACGGAAGACATAATTATTGGTGGAGTAGGGCGCCATCTCCATTATCTCCTGCAGGTTCATCCCGGCGCTTATCAGTACCGATACCGTTCGGCTGAAACGGCCCAGCTCTGACATGAGAGTCGTCGTCCCGATTAAGGGCGCATTGAGCCGGATACGGTCAAGTATCCGCCTTCCGGTCGGCTGCTTGACCATCCACAGTATCGTCGCCACCAATATTGCCCCGATGATGACGAGATAGAGCATGTTGCCGGTGACAAATCCGGTCAGTCCAATCAGGATTCGGGTGGGCAGGGGTAGCTCCACATTCATGGTGGTGAACATGTCCAGCAGGCTTGGCATGACCACGGTGATAAGAATTATAATGACTACAAAGCCGACGCCAAGGACTATCGCGGGATAGACCAGAGCCTTACTTATCTTTTTGGCCATCATGTTCTGTCGTTCCTGATAGTCAGCCATTCGCTGCAGGACACTATGCAAGTCTCCCGATTGTTCGCCAACGGAAATGGTCCGGTAATAAATCTCGCCAAAAGCCTTGGGGTGTTTGCTCAGGGCCTGGGAAAATGAAACTCCGCCGCGTATGTCTAAAATAATGGCTTCCAGAATTTTCTTAAAGGCACGACTGGTGGCTACCTGGCCCTGAAGAATTTCCATTGCCGGTAGCAGTGAGATGCCTGACCGGAGCAGTATCGCCAGCTGGCGAGAAAAGACGATGACATCCCGCGGCTTTACCGTAAAAAAGGTCGGCAGTGCCTCTTCCAGGCTGAACATAGAAGGGGCGACCTGTACCTGTATCGGGTTGTAGCCCTTAGCGATAATAAGCCGCTCTGCGGCCAGCTCATTGGGCGCCTTGACGCTGCCCTTTACCAGCTTTCCCTGCCGGTCATAGGCTTCATAGCGGTAGGTTAGCGGTTTTGGCTTTTTAATGCTCTCAATAGTGCTGGTCATTTTTCCCCTAATAGGTTATGGAGAAGACATTGCGAATGACTTCGCCGGGGGTGGTGATACCCATTTTTACTTTCAGCATGCCATCATGCCACAGTGAGAGCATACCTTCTTTATAGGCGACAGAGCGAATTTCATTGGCGCTGGCACCGGCCAGGACCAGCCGGTTCAGGTCCTCGCTCATGGTCAAAACCTCAAAGATGCCGGTTCGACCCTGAAAGCCGGTGTTGGCACAGAAAGTGCAACCGGCGCCGATTATGAATTCAGTGCGCTTCTCCTTAAATTCTTTCTCGTAGGCTTCCCGTTCATCGTCAGGGACCGACGTAGGTCCGGAGCAATAGGGGCAGACCTTGCGCACCATTCTCTGGGCGACCACGCCAATCAGTGCTGAGGTAATCAGGAAGGCTTCTACACCCAGGTCTATCATCCGGTAAATGGTGGCTACGGCGTCATTGGCGTGGACTGAGGAGAGCACTAGGTGACCGGTCAGGGCGGCCTGGGTGGATATCTGGGCCGTCTCCGCATCACGTATCTCACCGACCAGAATGACATCCGGGTCAAGTCTCATGCAGGCCCTAAGCCCGGTGGCAAAGTTCACTCCGGCGGCGGGATTGACCTGCATCTGGTTAATATTGGTAAAGCGGTACTCTACCGGGTCTTCAATGGTGAGGATATTGCGTCCGATGGCATCAAGCTGGTTGACCGTGGCGTACTGGGTGGTGGTCTTACCGGAGCCGGTGGGACCGCTGATTAAAATTATGCCAAAGGGGGTCTTTACCATTCTCGCGTATCGCCCCAGAATATCGGGTAGAAAGCCAATCTCCGCTAACGGCAGAAAGGCGAAGGTTTTGTCCAGAATCCGGAGCACCGCCATTTCCCCGTATACCGTATTGGAGGTAGCCACCCGGATATCAACCTCTCTATCCTCCATGTCAAAGGTGATCTGACCATCCTGGGGGCGGCGGCGCTCGGCAATATTGAGCCCGGCCATAATCTTCACCCGGGAGAGCAGCGGCTCGTGGACATTCAAGGGGAGGGACATAACTTCGCTCAAAATACCATCAATGCGGTAGCGGATGCGCAGCTTGTCATCCTGAGGCTCAACGTGGATATCTGAGGCCCGGTCTCTTACCGCCTGCTTGATAAGCAGGTCAATGGCACGTACCACCGGGGCTTGAGCAATGGCTTCGGCGGAGACCCGTGTCTCTCTCATCCCGCCGCCGCCACTTCGGTAGCGAAGCGGAATTTGGCTGAGCTGTTCTTCAATCTCGCCACCAATCCGGTAGTTGAGGTCAATCATCTCCTGGATATCCTGGAAGGTGCTGATTACCGGCTCAATCCGTTTCATGGTCAGGGAAGTTAGCTCCTCAATGGTGTGGATATCTCTCGGGTCTTCCATGGCAACCACGACGGCACCATCCAGCATACGTACCGGGATAACGCCGTATTTTCGGGCGATTGCTTCTGGAATTAGCTTCAGGGCTTGTGTTTGGACTCCCTCTTTCTTCAGATTGACGAAGGGAATCCCCAGCTGAAGGCTGATGAAGAAAGCAAGTTGCTGGGTGGTGACTAAACGCTGCTGGAGCAGAATTCGCTCTACCCTTTCGCCACTCTTACGCTGCAGCTCCTGGACGCGGGTGAGCTGCTCATCGCTAACCAGCCCGCCTTCAACCAGTAGCTGCCCCAGATCTTTCTTGGCTACTTTTTTCTCTGATGACTTCACTTTCTCCTCCCCTCCGGGTTAGCCTTCTTTTGGCGCCAGCCTGATTCGGAGCATCCCCTTTTTCCCTTTTGCCGGGCTGTCCTTATCGCTTTGCTCCACTATTGGTTCTACTTCAGGTAGCCGGGACGATAAAGCGCTAATGACGGGGACTGGCTTATCCAGCGCCACCGTTATCGTGGTGCCCCGGTCCAGAGAGCCAGTGCTATGGACCAGCTTTACCTCCGGCGTGGTCTGCAGGTAGGTGAACAATTTAGTCATCACCTTGGGGTCTACCGGCGAGGCGATGATTAGCTCTATTTCGCCGGTATAAAGGGTCTGGTCACCGCTGGTCTTCACTTGAGTGGTGCCTTTTTCAGAGGGGGGTGACTCCGCCGACTCATTTTTGGTGGCCGTGGCTGTTTCGGCTGCGGCCGGCTCTATCTTATCTTCAGCAACCGCCTCTTCAGGCTCGGCCGGTGGCTCTATCTTATCTTCAGCAACCGCCGCTTCAGGCTCGGCCGGTGGCTCTACCTTCTCTTCAATAGCCGCCTCTTTAGCGGCAGTCTCGGCGGCTTTCTTCAGTTCCTCGGCTTCCAGTTTAGCCTGGCTGGTAATTTTCTCCGCCTCTGCCCTGGCTTCTTCGGTAGCAGTAGCCTCGGCGGCTTTCTTCAGTTCCTCGGCTTCCAGTTTAGCCTGGCTGATAATTTTCTCTGCCTCTGCCCTGGCTTCTTCGGTAGCGGTAGCCTCGGCGGCTTTCTTCAGTTCCTCGGCTTCCAGTTTAGCCTGGCTGGTAATTTTCTCCGCCTCTGCCCTGGCTTCTTCGCTAACGCTGGCTTCGGCGGCTTTCTTCAGTTTATCGGCTTCCCTTTTGGCCTGGCTGATGATTTTCTCCGCCTCCGCCTTGGCCTCTTCCAGGGCGGCTATCTGTTCCGCCTCGTCCACTACCGACTCAGCCGCCCGCTCATTGGTGGCGCTGATTATCTGGTCCTCATCGCGCTCCTTGGGTGGCTTGCTCTTTCGCTGCACCATCCAGGGCATGACGACTCTTCTTTTCGGTGTTTCTGCAGTCATAAAGTGTTACCTTCCTGTTGGTGGTCACCTAAAACTACTTTTTCCCACTCTAAAATCATAATTCGCCACTCGGCAAATGTCAACTAGATATGCCTGTTTGTCAAGTTGTCCACTGCCAACCATTATAATTTGCCAAAAGGCACTTGGGGTTGAGGCTTTACCGGTGGGCTTTTTACTTTCATTGTAGCGGAGTGAGGTTAAATCTTCGTTAAAATAGATTAAATCTACATTAAGATAGGGTGAAATTTAGCTAAAATTTTGCCGGCGGCAGATAGAGAGGCACTGGTTATCCTGAATTCTATCGAATGCGGTTACGCCGCCGGCCTGGTATTGGCTACTCTTCGTCTTCTTTGCCCCAGCTCTGCATCATTTCCCGGATGCGCTGGGCAAGTTTGGGGCTGGAGCGCAGCCGCTCAATGAAAATGGGGCAGCCCTCCAGCAGTGAATTCTGGGCGGCGGTGGCCATGCTGGAGAGCAGGTTCTGCAGGCTAATGTCCGTCTGTGGCGCAAAGCTGGCGCCGGGTGTTGATGACTCCATCTGTCGGCGGATGTCATCGGCGGTGAACCTCATCGGCATGACACAGGTTTTATACCACGGGCATTCCTTGCACTGGACGATACTATAGGCTTCATCCAAAATATCACTCATCTCAAGCCTCCTTCTTCCGTGTGACTAGGGAACAATCTGACTGAGCTTGGTTTCTATTGCCTCTTTACTTCGGAAGCCACCGATTATTCTGGCTCTGATTATACCGTCTTTATCAATAAAAAAGGTGGTCGGTATACTGGCCACATTATATTTTTGGGCTAAGCTCTGTTTGGTGTCAAGCAGTACCGGCAGAGAAAGCTGGTGACTTTGCATGAACCGGCTCACTTCAGAGGGGCTATCACCCAGGTTAACGGTCAGCACCACTAACCCCTGGTCTGACCACTCCTCATAGACCTGTTGCAGGTAGGGCATTTCCTCCTCGCAGGGGCGGCACCAGCCTGCCCAGAAGTTGAGCAATACCGGCTTACCCTTGAAATCACTGAGACTAACTTCTGCTCCGCCAAGGCCGGGCAGCTGGAAATCGGGTGCCGGCTTACCCACCTCGACAACCAGAGCCGAGCAGCCCATCGCTATCAATCCCAGAATAGCTACGGGGACAAAGTATATTAGTATCTTGGTCAATCTTTCCGGCTTGGTTAAACTCATTAGTTAAATTTTACCGCTAAATTATAGTTGAAGCCAAATCAGCCTGTTGGTCAGGGTTAGAACACCGATAATGATGAGCAAGGTGCCGCTGAAGATATAGATAGCCGATGAATAGCGGTAGATACGCTTGAGTAGCGGCAGGGTGAGGTCAAAGGTAGCGCCGATAATCAGAAAGGGCGTCCCCAGCCCCAGCGAGTAGAGAGCCAGCAGGTAGGCGCCCTGCCCGGCGGTCCCTGAGGCGGAAGCCAGCGCCAGAATACCGCCCAGCAGCGGGGCAACACAGGGTGTCCAGGCCACGCAAAAGATGGCTCCGGTCAGAAAGGAGCGGAAATAGCCGCTGGCAATGCTCTGGGGCAGGGCCAGGCGCTTCTCGTAGTTGAGCCAGGGTATCTTCAGCGCCGCCAGCATGAAAACACCAAAGACGATGAGCAAGATACCGGCTACCTGGCGCACCAGCCCGAGGTAAGCGCTTAAAACAAAGCCGAGCAGACCGGCGCCGGCGCCGGTAAGGGTGAAAATCAAAGCAAAGCCGATGACGAAGCTGAGCGAGTGCAGAAAGAGGGGCAGGCGGGGCCGGTTGCCCTCGGTGGTAAATATTTCCGGACCGGATAGACTGGCCAGGTATACCGGCACTAAAGGCAGTATGCAGGGTTGTAGAAAGGACAGCAGTCCGGCACCGAAAGCGGCTAGCGGTGGAATATGTTCCATCTTTTTAATGCTAATTAATCTACCCCCAAATATCAAGCTGGCTGATGGCAGGGTAGCCTTGACTTTTAGCCCTCGGTCTGACTAAATTAGCTCTGGAAAGCGAGGGGAGGAATATTTGTCCAGATTACTGCTGGTAAGACATGGCGATACCGAGTCAAACAGCCGGGAGAGGTACTGGGGGCACACTGATGTTAAGCTGAGCCGGGCGGGGCTGGAGCAGGCGGAGAAGCTGCGTGACCGCCTGGCAAATGAGAAGATTGACGTTATTTATACCAGTGACCTGGAGCGGGCCTGGCTGACGGCCAAGATTATTGCCCAGAAGCACCAGCTTGAGGTTACTATCTGCCCGGAGCTGAGGGAGTTTAACTTCGGCGCCGTGGAGGGCTTGAACTTTGACGAGATTGGCCGCCTTCACCCCGAGCTGGCTGAATTCTGGGCGAGCCAGAACCCGAAGCTCAGGTTTCCCGATGGGGAGAGCCTCGGCGACCTCAGACGCCGGGTAAGCCGGTTCCGGCAGCGGCTGGAGAAGCACGCCCCGGAAGAGACAATTCTCATCGTGGCTCATGCCGGGGCACTGAGGATAATGCTCTGCCAGTTGCTCGGCATCGGGCAGCACCACTGGCGTCAGCTTCGCTTAGACCTGGCTTCGCTCAGTATCGTGGAGACCTATCCCGAGAGAACGGTGCTGAACCTGCTCAACGATGTTTCCCATCTTGACAGCGAGCTTCAGTGAAGCTTGATGCGGACGCCGAGAAAGGCGCCGAAGGGGTTTTTACGGAAGGTAAGCCAGCCATCGAGCCAATGGCAGTAGCGGTGCCAGCCCAGGGGAAAGAGAAGCACGCTTTGCCAGTTGAGGGAGACATTACTGAGCACGCTGTGCACCATGGCTTCAATTTCGCCGATAGTATAGAACTTTGCCTGGTTATAGATACTCTCGCCGAACCTGCCTTTAACCCGGCGGGTCAGGCTGAGCATTGAGGTCTTATTCAGCACCCCCAGGTATATTTTCTTGCGGGAAACGCGGGCCGCTTCCCGGATGGCTCCAGCCGGGTCGGGGAGAAACTCAAGCACGGTGATGAGGGCGACAATATCAAACGACTTATCGGCGAAATCCAGTTTATTGGCCTGTCCCTGGCAGAGCCTGGCGCCGGGGCCGAGCCTCTGGGCGGCCTTCTCCAGCATGGGTTGGGAGGGGTCAACGCCGGTGACATCAAGCCCCAGCTCGCGGAAAAATTCCAGATTATGCCCGGTGCCGCAGCCGACCTCAAGCAGCTGCTGTCTCTTCTGGGGCTTGACCAGCTTCAGGAAAAGCTCTTTTTCCCTGAAGTCAGCGTAGTGTCCCCCTGACTTCAGGTACCACTTATCGTATTTCGCTGCCGCACCGGCATCAAAGCTCATTTTAGACCTCTGACTTGGTGGCGGGTTAGAGGAGCGCTTCTATTTTGGGCTCAAGGACCCGCTCCGGGACAGCCCCGACCACCCTGTCGACTACCTTCCCATCCTTGAAAAAGATTAGGGTGGGGATGGACATAATCTGGTAGTTGGTGGCGGCTTGGGGATTCTGGTCAATATTGAGCCGGCAGAACTTGAACCTCTGGTCATACTTTTCGGCCAGTTTATCTACCACCGGCGCAATCATGCGGCAGGGACCGCACCAGGGCGCCCATATGTCCACCAGCACGGGCAGGGTTGATTTCAAGACCTCGTCGTCAAAGTTCTGGTCGGTAACATCAATTACCATATACTCTCGCTCCCTTTGATTAATATTGTTTAAATGATAACCGTCGGGGCTTTACGGTGTCAAGGAAGTAGCCAACGCCAAAAGCATTCGCGGCTATCTGCAGACTGGTAAAGTTTAATCAAATCTCGGCTGGTGATTGATGGCCACGACTACCCCATAGCCATATAGCGTAGCTTAGGGCAATTACCAGGAGCGCGGCACTAATTATGGTAAAGCTGGTGAAGAAGCCGAACTTGGTGATGAGGTAGCCGTTTAGCGGTATTATCAGCCCGGAACCGATTAGCCCAGCCGAAAAGTAGATGCCAAATATTGAGGAGCGATACCGCTCTGAAGTCTGGGAGATAATATAGGCTTGGGCTGCCGGCTCAATGGTATAAACCATCATACCGATAAAGAGTAGCCCAACCCCAAAGCCTAAACCGAAGGGTATCACATTCAGCAGGTAGATGGCTGGTCCAGCCATAAAAAGGGCGGTTAGTATTACCCGCCTTCTACCTACATGGTCGGAGAGGTACCCACCTAGCGGACCTGCCCAGATACCAGCTGAATAAAACACGGCGATAATGGCGGCTGCCGTCTCCTTCTCCGCCGCGAAGTGGTCGACTAGATAGAGTGGAATGTATGGTATTACGGAGAGAATTATGGCTATGGTAGAGGTGATTAGCAGGATAAAGGGGGCTAGATGGTGCCAGTCTAGTCGGGGTAGTATCTGGCTGGGGTGGCTGTTGCTCACCGCCTCGGCATTACCGGTGCCGAGGCGCTTGCCGAGTATGAGATAGAAGGCGATGCCGAATAAAATGGTGGGGATAGCTAGTGTGATGAAGGGGGCACGCCAGCCCCAGCTGGCGGCGATGGTGGCGGCGATAAGTGGGGCGAGGAAGTAGCTGGCACTACCGCCAATCATGTGAAGTCCTAGTGCCCTTCCCCGGTTCTTTGGTTTAATGAAGGCTGAGATTAATGACGGGGAGGTGGGGTGGTAGCCCCCACCCAGTATCCCCATAATGATGATGAAGATAATTATCATGAAGTAGGTGGTGGAAAGACCGAGCAAAAGTCCGCAGAAAGCGACACCGCAGATACCTATGGCAATTATCAGGCGTGCCCCGATGCGATCGGCAAGCCACCCTGCCGGTAGATGACTAATACCGTAGGTAATATTGAATGCGGAAAGGATGAGTCCAGCTTGGGTATAATCAAGGGCAAATTCTTCACGGATGAAGGGTAAAAGGGGTATTGGCAAGGCATTCATCAGGTGGTGCCCGAAGTGTGCCAGTATAAAGAGAGGCAAAAGCCCGGAAAACGATAAGCCCAGCTTGGGTCTTGTTGAGAGTAATTTCTTTTTCAATGTTGTCTATTCACTGCAAAATGGAGTTAACTGTCTGCATTACAGATGTAGTTCAATAATGTCCCCGTCCTGGAGGATGTGGTCTCTTTTTACCATCACCCCGTCGTGTTTTCCCGAACCCCAGACCCGGGCATACTTTAGCTGGGCGCGGAAGTCCTTGTGCACCCCTTCGGCAGCATCAGCCGTGGTGCTGCCTCTGTCCAGGATTATCGGGTCGTTGAAGTCGGCTTTTTGCCCCGGCATCTTGGTGTAGACGCGAATAATATCCAGCCGGCGGAAGATTGCCTGTTTCAGCTCTTCCAGGCCAGTCCCTTCCCGGGCGGAGATGGCGATAACCGGTAGCTGCTTACCGTATTGATTCTCCAGGGCGGTGTGATTTTGCCGGGCATTGGTCAAATCCAGCTTGTTGCCCGCGATGAGCGCCTTCGGCTGGCTGATGATACCCTCAACTTCGGTCTCCCCGCCGAGGCCGATTCTCATCTGGTTGAGCTGCTTGGTGATGGCGGCCATTTGCGCCAGTGGCTCCTCACCCAGGTCGACGATAATAAGCAGGGCATCCGCCCGGCGCAGCATATGGGGCAGCCAGAACTCGATTGTCTGCGGCGCCAGGGGCGGGGTGTCAATCAGCTGTATCTTGATGTTCTCAAATTCCATCATCGCCGGGGTGGCGGTCTGGGTGGTGAAGGGGTAGTCAGCCACGGTAGGGGAGGCGTTGGTGAGACGGGACACCAGCTGGGACTTACCGCAGTTGGGCAGACCGATGATGGCTACCTGGGCGGCGCCCTCTTTCTCAATGAGCATTGAGGTGTGGCGGGTAGCCGTCTTTTTGTCCATGGTCTGGGTTAGCTTGGCAATCTTGGCCCTCAGCTCGGCGCGGAGGTGGTCGGTCCCCTTATGCTTGGGCATAATGGCCAGCATTTCCTCCAGAGCGGCGATCTTTTCCGGGGCGGTCTTTGCCGCGCGGTAGGCCTTTTCGGCGTCAAAGTATTGCGGTGGCAAATTGGCCGGCATTTTACAGAAATTCCTTTACTTTGCGGGCTAAGTCCCTGGTCATGCCTTTTGCCAGGGCCAGCTCTTCCAGGGGTGCCTCTTTGATGGACTGCACCGAGCCGAACTGCTTTAAGAGGCTGCGCTTGCGCTTGGCGCCGATGCCGGGGATGATATCCAGTGCCGAGGTAAAGCTCTCTCGCTGGCGTATTTTCTGGTGGTAGCCAAGGGCGAAGCGGTGTGCCTCATCGCGCAGGCGCTGCAGTAGCTGAAGCCCGGCGGAGCTGCGGGGCAGGACAATAGACCTGGGCTTCCGGGGGACGAAAATCGCCTCGTTTTCCTTGGCTAAGCTGGCTACGGGCACCGAATCAGCCCCCGTTTCCTGCATGGCAAGGCGGGCGGCATTGAGCTGCCCCTTGCCGCCATCAATGAGCACCAGGTCGGGTATAATCGCCCAGGAATCAGCCGGCGAGTCCTCACTCTTGAGGCGTTTGAATCTTCGCTTGAGCACCTCCTGGAGCATGGCGTAGTCATCAACACCGGCTACTGTTTTAATTTTAAAGCGCCGGTAGTAGCTGGGGGCAGGCTTGCCCTGGTCAAAGACGACCATGCTCCCCACCGCCGCCACCCCCTGTATATTGGAGATGTCGTAACCTTCCATACGGGAGGGGAGGCGGGGCAGGTTCAGCTCCCTCTGTATTTCAGCCAGGGCTGCCTCCAGTTCTTTGGGCGCCGCCAGCTTCTTAATCTTGAACTGTTCCAGAGCCTGGCGGGCATTCTCGGCGACGATATCCACCAGCTTCTTTTTGTTACCCCGCCGGGGGACCTGGATGTTGACACTGGCGCCTCTCTTACCCTGCAGCCAGTCTTTGAGCACCGCCATATCTTCCATCGGGTGCTGGAGCACTAGTAACGGCGGGATGTAGGCGCTGGAGCTGTAGAACTGCTTGACAAAGCTGGTCATAATCTGGGGCGGCTCTTCATAGCGGGTGCCCTGCAGGGCAAAGCTCTCCCGTCCAATCAGCTTGCCCCCCCGAATGAAGAAGACCTGGACACAGGCCTGGTCTCTATCCTGAGCGAAGGCAATCACATCCTGCTCGCCGCTTACCGTGGCGGCGATTCTCTGCCCCTCGATGACCCGGTGTATTGCCTGAATCTGGTCTCTTAATATGGCCGCCTTTTCAAAGTCCAGTGCCTGCGCCGCCGCTTTCATCCGCTTCTCCAGATTGCGGACGACTATTTCCTGCTTGCCTTCCAGAAATAGAATCACCTGCTTGATTATCTCGGCGTATTCGGTCTTACTCACCGCGCCGATGCAGGGGCCGCGGCAGAGATTCAGGTCATACTCAAGGCAGGCGCGGGTGTCGTTGCCGGTGATTGGTTCGGAGCAGGAGCGGAAGGGGAAGATTCTCTTTAGCGCTTTGAGCGTCTGACGCACCGAACGGGCGCTGGCGAAGGGACCGAAGTAGCGCCCGCCATTCTCTTCCAGATGGCGGGTAAAATATATTCGGGGCCAGTCTTCATTGAGGGAAATTTTAAGATAGGGAAAGGTCTTGTCATCTTTCAGCCGGACGTTATAGCGGGGGTGGTGTCTCTTTATCAGGTTTAATTCCAGAATAAGCGCTTCCTGTTCGTTGGCGGTGATAAAGAAATCAAGCTCCGCCACCCGGGCCACCATCTGCTGTATTTTGGGCGACAGCTTCTGCCCGGCAGTGAAGTATGACCTCACCCGGTGCTGGAGGTTAGCCGCCTTGCCGACATAGAGAATATTTCCCTCGGCGTCCCGCCAGAGATAGACGCCGGGGCTGTTCGGCAGCTGTCTTATTTGCTCGGTGATAAGACTTTGGCTCATCTCTGAGTTAAATTGTAGCATAGCCCCAAATAGGGGGCAAAGCTGAGCTAGTTGCGGAACCGCTAATCGGGGAACTGGTATTCATATAATTCACCTCGGTGAGCATATAAATAGTTTGGAGAATGAGAACAGCCTGATTATCGGGTTAGGGTGCCAGTAGCTAACTATTTTCTCTTTGTCAATCGCAAACTGGTTGACGGTGAGCATGGCTCTGATTTTCTCAAGTGGCAGAACTACCTCGTAAGGCTGGGGGTAGTGCTCCTTGTGTGTGTTGTGGTTTAGTAGTCTTTTGATGATTGCTCTGGCTATGTAAAATGGGCTGCTCAGCCTGATAGCGATTGCCTTTATCTGGTTAAGCCCTGTCGTGGGTGTTTGCATAATTAGTCTGCCTTCCGGCTTTAGCGCTCTGCGCATTTCACTCACGGCTTTCTCTGCTTCAGGTATGTGCTCTAGAACATCAAGGCAGGTTATGCTGTCAAAAGCAGCCGTTTTGAAGGGCAGGTTGCAGGCATCCGCCTGGGCTAAGTCCCGGTTCTTTCGGGCGGCGATTTTAAGTGATTTGCGTCCAAAGTCAATGCCTATTGTTCTCTTCATCTGTGATACTAAGTATGTTCCGTCACCTCTCCCAGTGCCGATGTCTAAGTGTAAGCCATGAGGGGAAATATAGTGCAAAACTTTGAACATACGGCTTTTGCCACGTTCTTCTTCGACGCTCTCCCAGTCAAACTTGTCCCAGTCCTCAGGTATTACTTTGTTCATTTTGATTTACTTGACCCTTCGCCTGAACTTCATCTGTTTCCTAACCAAGCCTATCTGAAAGAGGGCTGATGGCGCGGGTATTGTTACCCACCCCAATTCTATCATTTTTATATCAGGGGTCAATTGTGAGTTTCGCAACAAGCTCAAGCTTTGCCTGAAGTAGGGTGGGATTTTGCCTTTTGCTTGACTTATGTTAAAATAGTTATGTTAAGATATGTTAAGATATTACGGGGAGGAGGCGCAGTGAGAGAGGCTATTGAGCGTTTTATCAATTATCTTAAGGTAGAGAAGGGCTTTTCCGAAAACACACTGGTTGCCTATCGCAACGACCTTTATCAACTGGCTGACTTTGTGGCCGCAGAGGCCAATAAGGGTGGTGCTATGCCGTCATGGGCCGGGTTTGGTCGGCAGGGGATGCTGAGCTACCTGCTTAATCTCAAGGAGAGGGGTTACGTGCCGACCACGCAGGCCCGCAAGGTGGCCGCCACCAAGCGCTTCTTCAGATTTATGTCGGAAGAAGGTGACCTGAAAGAGAATCCGACGCAGAATGTCACTTCACCCAAAGTGGGCAAGTCGCTGCCCCGGCCTATCTCGGATAGCGAGGCCCGCCTCTTGCTGGAGCAGCCCACCAAGCTGTCCACCCCGGAAGCGAAGCGGGACAAGGCGATGCTGGAGCTGCTCTATGCCAGCGGGATGAGGGTGAGTGAACTGGTCGCCCTGGACGTGAGAGATGTCGATACCGAGGGCGGTTATGTGCGCTGCTTCGGTAAGGGCGGTAAAGAAAGGCTTATCCCGGTTTACCCCCGGGCGGCGGCATCCGTTGCCGAATACAGCAAAGAAGCCCGCCCCAAGCTGGCGCGGGGCAAAGATGACTCAGCCCTTTTCCTCAATCCCCGTGGCGAGAGATTGACCAGGCAGGGCTTCTGGCAGAAGATAAAAGAGTACGCCAAGGCAGCCAACCTGGATACCAATATCGGTCCGCACACGCTGCGGCACAGTTTTGCCACCCATATGCTGAGTGGTGGGGCTGACCTGAGGTCGGTTCAGGAGTTCCTGGGGCATGCCAATATCTCAACGACGCAGGTATATACCCGTCTGACCAGCGAGCATGTCCGTCGCAGCTATGATAAGTCCCACCCCAGGGCGAAGTAAGCTTAATTTGAGAGGGGAGTATTTGCATGTCGGGTAAATCACGGCACGGTCGCGGCAAGCATTCATTACACGCTAAGAAAAAGAAAATGAAGCTGAGACAGCCGATGCTGGCCTCTCAGCCATCACCGGCCGCCATTCCGGCTGAAGCGCCGGTTTCTCCGCCGGAGGCGCCGGTTGCGGAAACAAAAAAATCAATTTCGCCACCGCCCATTATGGCCAAGTACCCCTATATCTTCACTGAGTTACGCCGCATCGGTATCCTGGGCGGGGTAATGCTGGTAATTCTTATCGTACTGGCCCTAATCCTTACCTAGTGTGAATAAAGGTGCTTAAAATGGATTTCACAGCGGCACGAGCCAGTTTGGTGGAGCACCTTGGCACCGAAATTAAAGACAAGCGAGTATTAGCGGTTATGTCGCGTATCCCCCGGGAGCTTTTTGTACCGCCGGAACTGCAGCACCTGGCCTATGAGGACGAGCCGCTGCCCATCGGACTGGACCAGACCATATCACAGCCGTTAATTATTGCCCTTATGACGGAAGCGCTGGAACTTAGCGGTGAGGAAAAGGTGCTGGAGATAGGGACGGGCAGTGGTTATCAGGCGGCTATCCTGGCGCAGTTAGCCCGCCAGGTGATTACCGTGGAGCGGCTACCGGCGCTGGCGGAATCGGCGCAGAAAGTATTGGCCAGTCTGGGCTATACCAATGTTAAGGTGCATCGGGCCAGGGAGACGCTGGGCTGGCCGGCGCAGGCGCCTTATCAGGCGATAATGGTCACTGCCGCCGCTCCCGAAGTACCGACTGACCTGCTGGCCCAGCTAGCCATCGGGGGGCGGATGGTGATTCCGGTAGGCTCGCGCTATGTTCAGGACTTATATAAAATCACCCGGGGTAAAAAGAAGAACAAAATTAAAAATATGGGCGGTTGCCGCTTTGTTGCCCTTATCGGTAAAGATGCCTGGGGAGAAGACTAAACGAAGGAGCTTTTAATTTAGATGAGATATAGATGGTGGCTTCTAGGCGCCACTTTTCTTTTTGTTGTCGGTATCGTAATCGGCACGCTGCCTTTTACCGGTGTCATTGACTTAAGTGCCGAGGGTATCGCCGCCATCAAGCAGTTCGGTGGCATCCTGACTTCGCTGCCGGCTCCGGTTATTGCTCTCGTTATCTTCATGAAGAATGTTTCCGCCCTGCTATTAAGCTTTGCCTTGAGCCCGATGCTATGTCTGGTGCCGGTGCTGGTTTTAACCATCAACGGCTTGCTGCTCGGTTCCTTGTCCGCCATCGTGGCTCAGCAGGAGTCACTCGGTTTTGTCCTCACCGGGCTGCTTCCCCACGGCGTCTTTGAGCTGCCGGCACTGGTTATCGGTGAGGCGGCTGCCCTCAGCTTTGGCACCGCCGCCATACTGGCGGTTTTCCAGAGAAAAGAAAGGGAGCTCTTGCTGCCCAATCTGAAGCAAAATCTAAAATATTTGCTGCTCGCCATCGGTTTGCTCATACCGGCGGCTATTATTGAAACCTATGTCACCCCGCTTCTTTTAGGCTGACCGGAGAGGCGCTAAATTTTACTTGTCCTGTGGGCAGGCTGGAACTATAATAGAGTGAATGATTTTTAGGAGACAGGCAATTAGATGAAGCAGTATGGATTAGACAGTATTCGCAATCTCTGTTTACTTTCCCATGCCGGCGCCGGCAAGAGCTCGCTCGCCGAGGCCATTTTATTTACCGCCAAGGCGATTAACCGGCTGGGTAAGGTTGATGATGGCGCCACTACCTCGGATTATGACCCGGATGAGGTAAAACGCCAGATTAGCCTTAACCTGACCATGCTGCCCGCTGAGTGGCAGGAGACCAAGATTAACCTGATTGATACCCCCGGCTATGCCGACTTTGTCGGTGAGGTCAGGGCAGCCCTGCGGGTCAGCGAGGGGGCGGTAATCGCCATCTGTGCTGCCTCCGGCGTTGAGGTCGGCACGGAGCAGGTATGGGCTTACTGTCAGGAAGCTAGCCTGCCGCGGCTAATCTTTGTCAACAAGATGGACCGCGAGAATGCCGATTTCTACCGAACGGTAGGCGAGATTCAGGCTAAGTTTGGCCCAAGGTGTGTGCCGCTCTATCTGCCGATTGGTGCCCAGAGCGATTTTCAGGGGATTGTTGACCTGCTTGCCATGAAGGCATATACCGGCTCACCAGCCAAGGAAGCCGAAATACCGGCCGCGATGCAGGACAAGGTCAGCTCTTTCCGGGAGAAGCTGGTTGAAGCCGCCGCTGAGGTTGATGATGCCCTGATTGAAAAGTATCTGGGCGGTGAAGAGCTCAGCCTTGAGGAGTTGAGCCGGGGCTTGCGGCAGGGAACGGTAAGCGGCCAGGTTATCCCCATTCTGGCTGGCTCGGCGTTGCAGAACGTGGGCGTCGTCTCCCTGCTGGATGCAATAAAAAGCTATTTGCCCTCCCCCCAGGAGCGGGAGGTGGTTATAGTCAGCGATTCAACCGAGCAAAAAGTGACGCCAAGCGAGACCGCCCCGCTGGCGGCGCTGGTGTTCAAGACCAGTGCCGACCCCTATGTCGGCAAGCTAACTTATTTGCGGGTCTATAACGGGGCGATTGATAGCAATTCCCAGGTTTGGAATGCCAACCGCAACGAAGTCGAGCGCATCGGTCAGTTGCTGCTGGTGCGGGGTAAGACCCAGGAGCCGGTGTCCCAGCTCAAGGCGGGGGATATCGGCGCCGTAGCCAAGCTGGGCGTAACCGGCACCGGCGATACCCTGTCCACCCGGGATAAACCGCAGAAAATTGCCCCGGTTGTCTTCCCGGAGCCGATTTTCAGCCAGGCGGTACACCCCAAGACCAAGGCTGATGTCGATAAGCTGGGCACGGCATTATCCCGGCTGGTTGAGGAAGATTTGACCCTTCGGGTGCGTAAAGACCCGGATACCGGGGAGACCATTCTTTCCGGTATTGGCGAGACTCAGCTTGAGGTGGCTGCCGAGCGGATGCTGCGTAAATTCGGTGTCAAGGTGGAGCTGGACACGCCCAGCGTTCCCTACAAAGAGACGATTACCGCCTCGGCCAAGGCGGAGTATAAGCACAAGAAGCAGACCGGCGGGCACGGTCAGTACGGGCATGTCTGCCTGGCAGTGGAGCCGCTAGCTCGGAGTAGCGGTCACGAGTTCGTTGATAAAATAGTCGGTGGCGCTATTCCCAAAAACTATATCCCGGCGGTGGAGAAGGGGGTCAATGAGGCCATTCATGAGGGGGTGCTGGCTGGTTACCCCGTAGTTGACATAAAGATGACGGCCTATGACGGTAGCTTCCACGCGGTTGATTCCTCTGACATCTGCTTCAAGATTGCCGGGGCGGGGGCACTGAAGAGGGGGCTGGCTGAGGCGCACCCCATTATTCTGGAGCCGATAATGAATATCAAGGTGACCGTCCCCGATGAATTTACCGGCGATATTATCGGTGACCTTAATACCAAGCGGGCCCATGTACTGGGGATGAACCCTCAGGGCGGAGTCAATGTTATTGAGGCGATGGTGCCTCAGGCTGAGATTATGCGCTATGCCATTGACCTGAAGTCCTTGACCCAGGGACGGGCGAGCTATAAGGTCAGTTTCAGCCACTACGAGGAAGCACCGCCCAACGTTACCCAGAAGATTATCGCCGAAAGGCAAGCCCAAAAGCAGGCTGAAAAGGCTTAAGCCGTTTCCCCCAGCAGCTCTCTAACCTTATCGGTGAAGGCGGGGACTACTTTTTTCCAGTCACCGACGACACCGAAGCGGGCTTCACTGAAGATGTTTGCCTCCGGGTCTTTATTGATGGCGATAATATTTTTGCAGCCGGAGCAGCCGCTGATGTGCTGGCTGGAGCCGGAGAGGGCGACGGCAATATAGAGCTTGGGGGCGACAATCTTACCGGTCAGCCCGATCTGGAGTGTTTCCGGGACCCAGCCGTTATCACAGGGGGGTCGGCTGGCGCCTGTTGCCCCCTTCAGTAGCTGGGCCAGCTCGCGTAGCTGTTGAAAGCCTTCTGTTCCGCCCATCCCCCGGCCGCCGGTGACAATCACCTCGGCCTCTTCCAGCTTGATGCCGGTGACTTCCTCGGCGACTTTTTCCAGCACCCTGGTCCTGATTGTCTGGGGGTCTGGTTCGGCGTCAATACTGACAATCTCCCCCTGCCTTGAGTCATTGCGGGGCAGGGGCGACATGGCTCTGGCTCTAATAGAGGCTATCTGGGGCAGCGACTTGGCGGTGATGACCGCCATGACATTGCCCCCGTAGACCGGTTTGGTCGGCAGCAGCTGCTTTGAGCGGGGGTCGATATTAAGCTCAATGCAGTCCAGAGTCGCCGTTGTGCCCAGCCTGAAGGCGAGGCGGGGGGCTAAATCGCGCCCCACCGATGTCTGCCCCATAATGACCACCCGCGGCGTTGCCTGTTTGATTACCTTTTCCATAGCGGCGACATATGAATCCGTCTGGTAGTCTTTGAGCAGGGGGTGGTCGGCAACATATACCTTATCGGCACCGAAGGCGATGGCTTCTTTGGCGAAATTCTCCACCTCGCTGCCTACCAGAACGGCGGCTAGCTCCTCACCCAGCTCATCAGCCAGCTTTCGGCCACCACCCAGCGCCTCGGTAGCCATTGTGGTCAGCTTGCCCGGGGCAGCTTCGGCATAGATTAAAACGCCTTTGTCTTCAGCCATGATTAATAACCTAAATCAGCTTTGCCTCTCTCAGCCGGAGGGCAAGGTTAGCCCCGGCCTCTTCGGCGGATTCCCCTTCCATAAGCTCGCATTTAACGCCGCGGACGGGTTGAAATAGCCTGGCTATCTCAGTGCGCCGGCCGGCGGCACCGGTCAGGGCTGGCTCTATGCCGATATCAGCCGGTTTCCAGACGGTGGGCTCAATCTTTTTGGCGGCCAGACTCCTCTTGATGGTGGGGTAGCGGGGCTCGCCAATTTCATTGCTTACCGTCAGCAGGGCGGGCAGGGCTACCTCAACTACCTCATAGCCGTCATCGGTAACCCTCTCTACCTTTGCCTTGCCCTGGCTGACATCTATTTTTTTGGCCAGGGTTACGCCGGGCAGCCCCAGTATTTCGGCGATACCGGAGCCTACTTGGCCGGCGTTGGTATCGGCCGCCTCTCTGCCGCACAGGATGAGGTCGTAGCCGCCTATTTTCTTAATCGCCGCCGCCAGGGCGCCGGCGGTGGAGTAGCTATCGCCATCGGCAAACGCCTCGTCCTCGAGCAGGACAAGCCGGTCGGTGCCCATAGCCAGCGGTTTCTTGACGATGTCGGCAATCAGGTTGACGCCAAGGCTTATCGTGGTCACTTCGCCGCCGAGGGCATCTTTGATTTTGAGGGCGGCTTCAACCGCATACTCGCTGTAGGGGTCGACTACCGCCGGTACCCCCGCCGAGGGCACCACCTTGTTGCCGGACGGGTCAATCTTGAAGCTTGAAGGCGGGGCTTCCGGGTCAATTACCTGTTTGACGCAGACGATGATATTCATAATATCCGGTGCTCTACTTTTAGAGGTGAGCTAAATAGGTGAACTAAATGAATAATTTAGCAGTTCAGGTGGCTTGCTGTCAAACTCAGGGGGGTGGGGCAGTCGGGGATAGAATCACCACCCGCGCGGTACCGCTCAGGTCGGGAAAGATTTCTATCCCGGCTGAGGGGAAAAGGCGGCGCAGAAGGGCGATTACCGCTCTCTCTTGCCCCTGCCCGATTTCAAGCAATAAAAACCCCTGGGGATGCAGCCGGTTACTCACCTGCCGGCACAGCTTCTCTATCTGGGCTAAGCCGTCGGCGCCCCCGTTCAGGGCAAGCTCGGGCTCAAAATCACTCAGGCGGGACAGCTCGGCCTGGCTCACGTAGGGCGGATTGGCGGCGATGATGTCGACTGCTTCGGGAAGCGGCTCAAGCATATCGCCCTGCAGAAGGTGGACTCTATCGGCTACCCCGTGTCGCTGGCAGTTAGAGAGGACAACCTTCAGGGCAGCCTCGGAGATATCGGTGGCGTAGATTTTAGCCCGGGGCAGGTTCAGGGCCAGGCTGATGGCAATCGCCCCGCTGCCGGTGCCGATTTCGGCAATAGATGCTGCGGGGTGCGTCTGTGCTAAAGCAAGCGTTTTTTCCACCAGCAGCTCGCTCTCCGGTCGGGGGATAAGGACACGAGAGTCAACGTAAAAATCAAGACCGTAGAACTCGCGGTGTCCGGTGATATAAGCAGTAGGCTCGCCGCTTAAACGGCGCTTAACCAGAGCCCAGAATTTTTTGGCTTGAGCCGGCTTTATCTCGCACTCGGGGTCCTGGTATAGCTCAACCTGACTTATCTCGAGGATGTGTCTTAACAGCAGTTCGCTTTCCAGCGGGGCATCTTCAATATTGGCTTCAGCCAGCATTTCCCGGGCGCGGTTAAGGGCCTGTCGGCGGGTCACACCAGTTGCGCCTCCATCTGTTTCGCCTGTTCACTGGTGGCGATGGTATCGATGAGTTCGTCAAGCTCTCCGTCCATAATCCGGGGCAGGTTGTGCACGGTCAAATCAATGCGGTGGTCGGTAATACGGTCCTGGGGGTAGTTATAGGTCCTGATTTTTTCGGCGCGGTCGCCGGTGCCCACCTGGGAGCGGCGCTGAGCCGACATTTCCTGTTCCTGCTTGCGTAGCTCTATATCCAGCAGCCGGGCGCGGAGCACCGCCATTGCCTTGGTCCGGTTTTTCAGTTGCGAGCGTTCATCCTGGCAGGTGGCGATAATCCCGGTGGGCAGGTGGGTGATGCGTACCGCGGTGGCTACCTTGTTGACATTCTGTCCCCCCGCCCCCCGGCTGTGGAAGAAGTCAGTCTTGAGGTCATCGGGGTTAATGTCAACCTCTATCTCATCGGCTTCGGGTAGGACGGCCACGGTGGCGGTTGAGGTGTGAATCCGGCCGGAAGACTCGGTAACCGGTATCCGCTGTACCCGGTGGGTTCCCCTTTCATACTTAAGGCGGCTGAAGGCACCCTTCCCCTTTACCTCAAAGATGACTTCCTTGAAGCCGCCGATGCTGCTTTCATTGCTACTGATGACATCTACGCCCCAGCACTTGTTTTCGGCATAACGGCTATACATGCGGAAGAGGTCAGCGGCAAAGAGAGCCGCTTCATTACCGCCCGCCCCGCCCCTGATTTCCACGATGATGTCTTTTTCATCATTGGGGTCTTTGGGGAGCAGTGCCCGCTTCAGCTCCTGAAGCAGGTTCGCCAGCTTGGCTTCAAGGCTGTCTATCTCCTGCTTGGCCAGGGCTCTCATCTCTTCATCCAGTTCGCCGCTCAGCATCTCCCGGGTTTCCGCCAGTGCCTTATCGGTGGCTTTATATTTCCGATACTTGGCGACCACCGTTTTCAGGCTGGCTATCTCCTGAGCCAGCCGTTGCAGCTGTGCCAGGTCGGAGGCTATCTCAGGGTTAGCCATCTGGCGGTCTATTTCCTGATAACGCTTCTCAATTTTGGCCAGTCGGTTCAGCATGATTTTGTTCTCCGAGACTAATTCTAGCCCTCGCCTCGGCGGCTTGTCAAAGCAATAACCGGGGGGTTATACCGTGGTGCCCGGCTCGATTTTGCTCCCCGGCGCCAGTCTGGTGCCCCGGGTTACGGTGACGTTGTCCCCCAGCACTGAGTCTTGGATAACGCAGTCATCTTTTAGCTGGCAGTGGTTGGCTACAATGGAGTTCTTTACTTGAGCCCGGCGTCCTATCTTGACCTGCTGCCAGATAACCGATTGTTCAATCAGGGCGTCTTCCTCAATGGTGCAGCCGCTGCCGATAACGGCGGGGCCCTTTATTTGGGCCCTGGGGTTCAGGCTGGTCTTATCACCAAGCAGCACCTCTATATTGGGAGTGAGGCCGTAGTCCTGGCTTCTGGCTTTGCCCGCCAGCAGGTCCTGGTTTAACTGGAGGTATCTCTGGGGGGTGCCGATGTCAATCCAGTAGCCTGAAGAAGGGTAGGCATAGACCGGCTCACCCTGTTCCAGCAGTTGCGGAAACAGCTCGCGTTCAAAGCTGAAGCTGGTCCGAGGGGGGATGCGGGTGAGGGCATCGGCTTCTATCACATAGATGCCGGCATTTATCAGATGGGTGGTTATCTGGTCGGGGCGGGGCTTTTCCAGAAAGCGGGTAATCCGGTTCTCATTATCCGTTTCGACCAGACCGTAGCTGGTGGGGTCATCTACCGGGGTGAGGGCAATGGTTACCTTGGCTTTTTTTTGGTGGTGAAAGCCGACCATAGCGCTAATATCAAGGTCGGTCAGGACATCACCATTGAGCACCAGAAAGGCTTTATTTAGATATTTTTCGGCATTTTTGACCGCGCCGGCGGTGCCCAGAGGCGCATCTTCGTTGGTGTAGTCAATCCTGATGCCGAACTGGCTACCGTCACCGAAGTAGCCCGCAATGGGTAAGAGGCGGCTCTGGGTGAGGACTATGTCCCTTACCCCGTGCCGGCTGAGGTAGCGGCAGACAAGCTCCAGAAACGGGGTGTTGAGCACCGGCACCACCGCCTTGGGTATATTCTGGGTGAGCGGGCGCAGTCTGGTCGCCTCGCCACCAATCAGGATAACTGCCTTCATTGTTTCTCCTTGTTTCTCCTTAAATCTATCTAAAAAGCGGTTTTGCTTTACGGTGTATCTATGTTAGCAAAGTTCGGGCGTTACCACAATCAAGTAATATTGTTAGCTCCCTCGCCATAGTGATATAATACAGCAAATTCATAGAGAGAGGTGAAGCTAGAATCGAAATAATTCCAGCGGTAGACCTGAAAGAGGGCCGGTGCGTCCGCCTCTATCAGGGCAACTTCAGTGAAGAGGTCGTCTACTCGGAAGACCCGGTGGAGGTGGCTTTAGAGTGGCAATCACAGGGGGCACCTCGGCTGCATATTATTGACCTTGATGGTGCCGCCAGTGGCGAGCTCTGTAATCTGGACATCATCAAGCAGCTCGCCAGTGCCATGCTCATTCCCACGCAGGTGGGTGGGGGCATTCGCCGGTTGGAGACGATTGAGCAGCTGCTTAAAGCCGGGGTGGAGCGGGTTATTCTGGGCACGGTAGCGGTGGAAGACCCCGAGCTGGTTAAAAAGGCGTGCCGTAAATTCAGCGAATCTATTATCGTCAGTCTGGATGCCCGGGAGGGGTATATCGCCACCCACGGCTGGCTCAAAGATACCGGGCTGACGGTGGTAGACATAGCCCAGTCTCTGGCCAATCTGGGGGTGAGGCGTTTTGTCTATACCGATATTAATCGCGATGGCACCCTGACCGAGCCCAATTTTGCCGGTATATTTGAGCTGCTCAGTGCCCTGAGGCAGCCGGTTATCGCCTCCGGCGGCGTGGCCACGCTGAATCACCTCAAAATGCTCAAATCCCTCGGTGTGGAAGGGGCTATCGTGGGCAAGGCGCTCTATACCGGGGACATCAGATTAAAGCAAGCCATACGCGACATTTGCTGAGTGGAGATAGGGACAAGATGGACAGTATCTGGTCAAAGCTAAAGTTCAACGAAAAGGGGCTTATCCCGGCGGTAGTCCAGGATGCGGACAGCGGTGAAATGCTCATGCTGGGCTATATGGATGAAGAAGCCCTGCGCCTGACCCTGTCCGGTGATGATGTCTGGTTTTTCAGCCGCAGCCGGCAGGAGCTCTGGCACAAGGGGGAAACCTCGGGCAACCGCCTTAAGGTGCGCGAGGTATGGCTGGACTGTGATGGCGATACCATCCTGGTTAAAGCCCACCCCACCGGTCCGGTGTGCCATACCGGCAATAAAACTTGCTTCTTTCAGCAGTTCAACCGGAAAGACGCTGGGACGGAAAAGAAAGCCTAGGCTTTCTCCTCAGGCTGGTCAACCTCGGTTGCCCTCTTCAGTGAAGCCAGAGCAACCTCTATTTGGCTATCATCGGGTTCTCTGGTGGTCATTGCCTGCAGCCACAAACCGGGGGCCAGAATGGCTCTGATTAAGCCGTGGCGGTGATAGCGGTTGCCCCAGTAGATAAGTTCATAGCTGAGGGCGGCAATTACCGGGATGAGCAGGATTCGGGACAGCACCATGAGCCATATTGAGGGCAGACCGACCAGGGTGAAAATGATGATGGCGATAACCAGGACCACAAACAGGAAGCTGGTGCCACAGCGGGTGTGGGCGGTGCTGTAGGCTTTGACCTTGGCTATCTCTAATGGCACCCCGGCTTCATAGGCGTTAACCGCCTTGTGCTCCGCCCCGTGATAGGCGAAGACGCGCTTGATATCCGGCACCAGCGTGATTAGCCAGAGGTAGGCGATGAACATACCCAGCCGGATAAAGCCCTCTACCAGGTTGAAGACTACCGCTGAGGTGATAAAGGAGTGGAGCAGTTTGGTAAGAAAGAGGGGAATGAGAAAGAAGAAAGCCGCGGCCAGGCTCAGGGTAAAGATGAGCATAAGCCAGACCCACTTCCCCGAAATTTCCGCCTCCTCTTCCTCCAGGGCAACATTTGCCGAGTAGAGCAGGCTCTGCATGCCCAGGACCATGGCTTCAATCAGGACCACAATCCCCCGGAGGAGCGGGGTTTGCCTCATCCAGTTGGTGAAGATGGCGGGCAGTGGTCTGGTGTTAATGGCCAGCTCACCGTTGGGGCGACGCACCGTGGTGACCACTGTCTTCTGCCCCCGTATCATCACCCCCTCAATGACCGCCTGCCCCCCGTAGTTAAATCTCTGCGCCATAATAAATAAAAAGGAGCAGTCTCAGGCGCTGCTCCTTCCCTGTTTTATTGCTAGCTATTTCATTTAGCCCTGTAGCTTGTAGCGGCGTCGGAACCGTTCCACCCGCCCGGCGGTGTCCATTACCCGACGCTCGCCGGTGAAGAAGGGGTGGCACTGGCTGCACACCTCGACCTTTAGCTCCTTCTTGGTGGAGCCGGTAGTAAAAGTATTGCCACAGGCGCAAGTTACCTTGGCATCAGTATAGTAATTAGGGTGAATCTTTTCTTTCATCTTACTTAAGCGTTATTCAGCGTAAACGCTGACCTTTCGGCGGTTGTTGCTGGTCGGCTCAAACTTGACCACGCCATCAATCAGGGCGTAGATGGTATAGTCTTTGCCGACACCGACATTATCGCCGGGGTGGATGCGGGTACCCCGCTGCCGGACCAGTATCGTCCCGGCATTTACCTGCTGCCCGGCAAATCTCTTTACCCCCAGGCGCTTGGCCTGGCTATCCCGACCCAGGCGGCTGGAGCCGCCGGCTTTCTTATGCGCCACTCTTGGTCACCTCTTTCTTCCGGCGTCGCGGAGCCTTCTTAACCGGCTTCTCTTCTTTTGCTCCCGGCTTGACTATCTTGTCAATGACCAGCCGGCTGTAGAGCTGGCGGTGCCCGGTCTTCTTGCGGTAGCGCGTCTTGGGCTTGTACTTAAAAACGATAATCTTCTTGTCCTTGCCTTCCCCCTGCAGGGTAGCCATTATCTTGGCTCCCGCCACCGTGGGGGTGCCTACCGTTACCTTGTCACCGTCACCAATGAGCAAGACCCGGTCCAGTTCAATGGTATTGCCCTCGGTGACACTCAGACGGTCAACATCTAAAGTCTGCCCCGGCGTTACCCGGTACTGCTTACTGCCAATCTCAATAATAGCGTAAATCGGAAGCCTCCCAAACCTAGATATTCTACCAATTACGCTGGTGAAGTGTCAAATACCAGCTCTATCCGGCCACAATTTGGCTACCCTGGCTTTGAGCTCATCCAGGCTGCAGTCGGTGTCGATGACCACATCGGCGTGCTTTATTCTGTCTTTAGCGGGCATCTGAGAGCTAATGCGGGCTAGGGCCTGCTTTGCCGACAGCCCGACCTGCTGTTGCAGCCGGCCCAGCACGGTAGCCTCGGAGGCTACCGTAACCCAGACTTCATCAGCCAGCGCCGTCCAGCCGGCTTCAATCAGCAGCGGCACTTCCAGGATGACCACTTTGGCTTTCTGCCGGCGGTAGTTTTCCAGCTGCGCCCGGACCGTTTCGTAAAGCCGGGGGTGCATTATCCGGTTGAGCCGGGCCAGGGCATCGGCGTCGGTGAAGACGATTTCCCCCAGCCTCTCCCGGTCAATCCTGCCCTCGGCGGTAAGAATCTGGTCACCGAAATCAGCCACTATTTCCTGCTGAAGCTCAATGTCAGATTTCAGGGCTTCGTGGGCGACCTCGTCGGCGTTAATAATAATTGCCCCCATCTCGGCCAGAAATCGGGACACCGTGCTCTTACCGCTCGCTATACCCCCGGTAAGTCCGATAACTCTCATGGCTAACTTTCAGTGTAGCTATTTGGTGGTCAACTGGTCAAGGGAGCGGGGCAGGGTGGTGAGCCTGAAGTTTGCCTTACGCCGCCCATAGTGTAAACTAGGTGGTTGGGGCTATTATGCTGATTGATTGGGCTAGTCTGGCTATCTTGAGTGCCGCCCTGCTGGGGGTGGTTCACGTTGTTGATAGCCACCTTATCACCCGGCGCATGCCGAGCTTGCGGGCTTACCTGCTACCGGTGGGCCTGGCGGTTCTGGTCTTTGGGCTGGTGGTAATCTATCTCTTTCCCTTACCCCGGGGTTTAGCCGCCGGGGCATTATTTGCCGCCATTTTCTCCGGCATACTGCGCACTACCTCGCTGGGCATCGTTTTCCACGCCCTGAAAACCGAGGAGGTTTCACGGGTTATTCCGGTGGTCCATACCTATCCCGTCTTTGTGGCCATGATGGCGGTACCGCTGCTGGGGGAGGCGTTACATTACCTGGAGTGGATGGCCATAGTTATTGTCGTCGCCGGGGTGGTGATGGTCTCGGTTAGAATGAGCCCGGGGAACTCAGTGCCCTGGTTCAGTAAAAAAATTCTCCTGCTCGTCGGCGCCAGCCTGTTTATGGCTACGGCTGACGTGGCCAGCAAATACTCTCTGGGCTATCTTTCTTTCTGGAATATGTTTGCCATCAACAATTTCTGCCTGGCCGGTGTTTTCCTGCTCATCTCACTGCGCCCTCATGTTTTGCAGGAACTGGCTAACATCAGCCAGGGTAAAGCGGTGGCCTTTGTTGTTTTCAACGAGATACTGGCGGCGCTAGGCATGCTGCTGTTATTCTGGGCGATGCAGCAGGGGCCAGTGTCTCTGGTTTCCACCATTGTCAGCAGTCGTCCCATATTTGTCTTTATCTACGCCCTTGCCCTCAGCCGTATCTCCCCCGCCTTTCTGGTGGGGCACGCTGACCGCAGGACGCAAATAATGCGGCTCATCGGGATTATGATGATTTTCAGCGGCATAGCCATAATCTACCTGAGCTGAGAGAATGGGCCGGCGATTAAGCCAGAGGCTATAATTGCCCGCAGACGGGTGATATAATTAACCCTGAGGAGCGCAAATGCATCAGGCAATGCTCTCTGAGAAGCTAGCTGACTCAAGAGTAAGGTGCCACATCTGCCAGTGGCGCTGCCGCATCGGGCAGGACAGGTTCGGGGTTTGCGGGATGTATCAGAACCAGGGTGGTGATTTATATAACCTGAACTACGCCCTGGCTTCCTCGGTAGCCGCTGACCCGATTGAGAAAAAGCCGTTGTTTCACTTCTTTCCCGGTAGCCTGGCTTTCTCCGTGGGCAGCCTGGGCTGTAACTTCCACTGCAAGCACTGCCAGAACTGGGAGATTTCCTCGGTTGACGAGAAGACGATGTGGCATGGCTGTCGGGAGCTGCCGCCGCAAGAAGCCATTAAAATAGCCAAACACTACCAGTGTCAGGGCATTGCCTGGACTTATAATGAGCCGACCATCTGGTTTGAATATACCCTTGACTGCGCCCGGCTCGCCAAGGAGAACGGGCTTTATACCGTCTATGTGACCAACGGCTACGCTACTCCGGAGGCGCTGGATACCATCGGGCCCTATCTTGATGCCTGGCGGGTGGATATTAAGGGCTTTTCCGATGCCTTCTATCGCGGGCTGGCCAAGGTGCCCAAATGGCGGGAGATACTGACGGTGGCCAAGCGGGCCAAAGATAAGTGGCAGATGCACATTGAGGTGGTGACCAATGTCATTCCCACCATGAACGACGATGACGAGCAGCTTGCGGGTATCGCCGGCTGGATAAAGAGTGAGCTCGGCGAGCTGACCCCGTGGCATGTCACCCGGTTCTACCCCCACCACCACCTGATGCATTTACCACCCACCCCGGTCGCCACTCTGGAACGTGCCTGTGAAATCGGGCGCCAGGCCGGTCTGAAATTTATCTATGCTGGCAACATCCCCGGTCATAAGAGCGAAAGCACCATCTGCTACGCCTGCGGTAAGCCCGTGGTGCAGCGGTTTGGCTACCAGACGGAAGTGGTCGGTCTGGAGGACTCAAGGTGCCGGTTCTGCGGCGCCGGACTTAATTTCAGGACACTTGAGGTGAAGGGGGGTCGTCATGGTTAGGAATCCAGTGGTCGCCGGGCAGTTCTATCCCGGCTCGGCGGCAGAGCTCAGTGCAATGATTGAGATGATGGTTGATAAGAAGGCAGCCAAACAGGAAGTGGTCGGTCTGGTCTCCCCCCACGCCGGTTATATCTACTCGGGACCGGTGGCGGGGGCGGTTATCTCCAGAGTTAAATTCAAAGATACCTTTATCATCATGGGGCCCAATCATACCGGAATGGGCAAGCCGCTCAGCATCATGACCAGGGGCGTCTGGAAAACACCGCTGGGGGAGGTGGAGATTGATGCCGAGCTGGCCCAGCGGATTCTAACTGCCTCCCGCCACTTAACCGAAGACGATATCGCCCATCAATTTGAGCACTCTATTGAAGTCCAGCTCCCTTTTCTGCAGTATTTCAAGCCGGATATCAAGATAGTGCCCATCGTGCTCGCCCACTCCGGCGGTGAGGTTTATAAGGAAATCGGGCAGGGGATTGCCCAGGCCGTCAAAGAGTCAGGCAGAGAAGTGGTCATCATGGCTTCCAGTGATATGACCCACTATGAGCCGCAGGACTCGGCGCAGCACAAGGATACTCAAGCCATCGAAGCCATACTGGAACTGAATGAGGACGAGCTGTTGAAACGGGTCGAGGAGCTGAATATATCAATGTGTGGCTATGCCCCCACCGTCAGCCTTATTGCGGCCGCCAGAGAGCTGGGTGCCACCGGCGCCGAGCTGGTCAAATACCAGACCAGTGGTGATACCACCGGCGATTATGCGGCGGTGGTCGGCTATGCCGGCATAATCATCACCGCCATGTCGCCGCTGGTAAGGCTGGCTAAGGAAACGGTGGAGACCTATACCAGGACGGGCCGGGTCCTGGAGACGCCCAAGGAGCTTACCCCGGAAATGAAGGCAAAGGCGGGCGTCTTTGCCAGCATTCATAAGTTGGGCGAGCTGCGGGGCTGTATCGGCACCTTTGAGCCGCAGGAGGCGAATGTGGCTGAGGAGATTATCGCCAATGCCATTCGCGCCGCCACCCGGGACCCCCGCTTCCCCCCGGTTGACGCCGATGAGCTGAAAGAGCTTGACTACAGCGTGGACGTGCTGACCAAGCCCGAACTGATTAAAGACGAGAGCCAGCTTGACCCTAAAAAATACGGGGTTATTGTGGAGTGTGGTTATCGCAAGGGGCTGCTTCTGCCTGACCTGGCTGGGGTGGACAGCGTGGAGCGGCAGATTGAAATCTGCTGTCTTAAGGGGGGTATTACCCCCGATGAGCCGCTGAAGCTCTACCGTTTTCAGGTGAAGCGGTATAAGTGAGTAGAAGGAGAAAATTACCGTTATACCGATAAAAATTTGCCCGCTGGTAAAAACGGCGGTGGCAGTATTGTTTATTCTGGGTAGCCTGTTATAAATTAGGGAAGGCATATAGAGTAAAATAACCGCAAAGAAGTCACCCGAAAGGGGGTGGACGATGAGTATGGATATGTTTGAGCAGCAGGCTGAGGAACAGAAGGTGCCGCCGGCTGAGGAGCAGAAGACGCCGCCGGCTGAGGAGCAGAAGACGCCGCCGGCTGAGAAAGAGAAGGCGCCGCCGGCACCACTGGCCACCCGGATGAGACCGGCCACGCTGGATGATTTTGTCGGCCAGCAGCACCTCATCGGCGCGGGACGGGTGCTACGAAAGGCGATTGATGACAATCGGCTGTTTTCTATTATCCTGTGGGGGCCACCGGGTAGCGGTAAGACTACCCTGGCTTACATTATTGCCGGTGCCACCGAATCGCACTTCAGCCCGATAAGCGCGGTTAGTGCCGGCGTGAACGACCTGAGGCGGATAATAGAGGGGGCCAAGGGGCGTCTCCAGATGACACAACAGCGGACGATATTGTTTATCGATGAGATTCACCGCTTCAATAAGGCACAGCAGGATGCCATTCTGCCCTTTGTTGAGGACGGCACCGTCACCCTTATCGGCGCCACCACCGAAAACCCCTCTTTTGAGGTTATCTCGCCGCTCCTTTCCCGCTGCCAGGTCATCACCCTGAGTCCCCTTAACCAGGAGGAGCTTAAGATTATCGTTACCCGCGCCTTGAAAGATAAAATGCGTGGTCTGGGCGGGCTCAATGTGGAGCTGGACGCCGACGCCCTGAACCACCTGCTCACCATGTCCAACAGTGACGCCCGGATTGCCCTCAATGCTCTGGAGATTGCCGCCCTGGCCACACCCCCTGATGAGAATGGTAAGCGCCGTGTTTCGCTGGCCACTATTGAGGATGCCCTTCAGCACAAGGCAGTCCGCTATGATAAAGGCGGCGAGAAGCACTTTGACCTTATCTCCGCCCTGCACAAGTCGATGCGGGGCTCCGACCCGAATGCGGCGCTATACTGGCTGGCCATAATGCTGGAGGCGGGGGAAGACCCGCTTTATATCGCCCGCCGGCTGGTGCGCTTTGCTTCTGAGGATGTCGGCATGGCTGACCCCCAGGCACTGGTCATTG
>CAZMTT010000002.1:0-49868 GCA_964569555.1 uncultured Dehalococcoidales bacterium
CGTCGGGCTCATAACCCGAAGGTCGTTGGTTCGAATCCAACCCCCGCTACCAAGAAACCCAAAGGCACAGATTACAGTTCTGTGCCTCTTTTGTTTAAGCGAACCCGTTTCGCGGCGTGGTGCTCGTGGGTTATTGTAGACTTGAATTACTTCATTAATGTACCAATATGAATACCCATTGATAACATTACAAAGGGAGTTTCACCTTCTCCAGCAGCCTTATGGATTGTGGTAATTATGGACTCGGTATCAGCTAACCATCGTTTAGCAATCTGAAGATTGCTGTGTTTTTCCCACCAAGTTTCGGGGTATTTTACTCGCTCGCTATCACGGACTATTTGGGTTCCCTGTTCTGAGATTTTCTCACTCGTAGCATGAGCCACTAGATTTCGAAACCTCACAATATGTTTGAAGGATTGAAAGGGTCGGCGTGAGAAATCAGGAACCAAATTGAGATGATGGCAAATAATTTTGAGCTTATTCTGTATGCTAAGATTTTTCTTGACCTCATCATCCCAATATGGGAGAAGTTTGCTACCAATATGATTGAGATATGCCTCAATGCAGAATGCTGATAGTATGATTGAACTCATACAGTTGTAAAACCTGCCTTCCTCGGTTCCTTCTGCTTGCTCCAATGCCCAGTTAGCAGCGCTGTTAAGATAGACATAGGGATTAACAGTGCGTTCGCTAGATACTGAGAGTTTCCGTTTTCCCATTTAGCCCTCAGTTACAAAGGTCTAACTTGTATTCACTAGTTAGGCATATTATATCAAATTTACCTCTACCCCCGCTTACAAACCCGCAGCCACGCGCCATAGTTAAAGCGGGAGAAGGGGGAGAATCCAACAGGCTAGGGGTGAGCCTGCCGTTGACCGCACAGGAAGAGCAGTACCGTGCCCGCCACCAGCGCGGCCGCCGCCCCGTAGAAAAAGGTGGCCCCTGGTCCCATCAGGTCCCAGAGCTGGCCGGCAATCAGGCTACCGAGTATGACGGCCAGGCCGGTGCAGGTATGCATCAGCCCTAAGGCTGCCCCCCGGCTCTCCACTGGTGCCAGGTCACAGCCAAAGGCCCTTTGCGTCGTCTCAACGATGGCAGAGACAACCCCGTATAGCCCGAACAGGACCAGTAACAATGTCCATGATTCTACCCGGGCGAAACCGAAGCAGGTGAGGCAGAACAGGAAATAGCCCGCCGCCAGTAACTTGCCTCTACCGAACCGGTCAGAGAGGCTGCCCACGGGTAGGGCAAGTGCCGAATAGACTACGTTATACAACACGTAGAGCCCTATGGCGGCCACTATGGCTTCTTTTTCGCTATAGCCGGTGGTGAAGAGGTCTCTGGCTCTGAGTATGAAGAACATGTAGGTGAAGTTGGCCAGGCCAAAAGTGGTGCTGGCGAAGAGAAAGAGTCTGAAACGTCCCGAAAAACCGCGGAGAGTAATGACCATGGTCGCTTTCTGTGGCGCTCTCTGTGGTTCCTTTAGCCACCTGAAGAAGGGCAGGGCGGCAAAGGCAATCACCGCCGCCACTATCAGTATTGACCTTATCTCAAGCCCCAGAAACCAGAACAGCAGCAGGGCGGCAACCGAGCCGGCGACAGCACCGGCCGTGTCGAGTGCCCGATGCAGACCAAAGGCTTTGCCTCTTATGCGTTCTTCTGAAAAATCGGCAATAAGGGCGTCTCTGGGCGCTGTTCTCAAGCCCTTACCCACCCTTTCCAGCACACGGGCGGCCAGAACATGCTGCCACACTAAAGACAGGGCCAGGAAGAGCTTGAAAAGGCTGGAAACGACATACCCGATAAAGACGAGCGGCTTCCGGCGGGGCAGTTTATCCGACCAGTAGCCGGAGAAGACCTGAAGCAGGCTGGCTAGACCATCACCCAGCCCGCCTATCAACCCGATGGCTACCCCGGCCCCACCGAGCGCGGTGATAAAGAAGGGCAGCAGGGGCATTATCATTTCGCTGCTGAGGTCGGTGACGAAGCTCACCGCACCCAGAATGGCGATGTTTACACTTACTCCCAGGACTTTCGCTCTCATGGCTGAGACAACCGCAGTTCGCTTTTTCCAATATACCATAACCCCAAAATCAAAAGGGCACAGGTTTTAATCTGTGCCCCTTTTTTGCAAGCCCAGATAGCAGCTACTCGCTGGTCAAGCCATATCTTCTACTACAAGCTCTTGACAGGGATAACTCACTCACTTAAAGTGTCTCTGGCTACCCGGGAAGTTAATAATTAGGGTAAGACTATGTCGCTCATACCCGCTTTTGAAATCGGTTTGTGGAATGCCTGGCTCTTTATGAGCATTTTCCTGCTGCAATGGCTGGCGGTAAGTCTGGCTGGCGAAAGGGTATATCAAAGAACCGGGCATCCGGCTGATATGAAGCGAAGCAAATCGGAGCGGCGAACCGGTAAAGCCGCCATGATAACCTGGCTCCTGGCGACTATCTACTCAGTTTTTCTGCCCTTGCAGCTGGGGACGGCGTGGTTCTATATCGGACTCGGTGTTTTTCTGGCCGGACTGGTTATGCTTATCGTCGCCACCTTGAACTTTGCTACCGCACCACCGCATAAGCCGATTACCACTGGCTTCTATCGCTACTCGCGGCACCCGATGTACCTGGCCATGTTTCTGATATATGTCGGCACCAGCCTCGCCTCTGCCTCATGGCTGTTTTTCCTGCTGGCCATTGGGGCCGTTGTCCTGATACAGCCGGAGGCAAGGCTTGAAGAAAGGTATTGCCTGAAGAGATATGGCAAAGCCTACCGTGAGTATCTGAAAAAAACACCGAGATGGGTGGGCATACTGAAATCTTAACTGTTTTGTGCCTGCCCCCGCCTTAAAACTGGATTGACAATTAATGGGGTAAAGGGTAGGCTTAGGTCGTTGCCAAACGAGGGTAGTGACATATGGAATTTTTAACCCGTAACAGACTGAAGGACGTTATATTTTTAACGCCGGTAAAGGCGCAGAGTGACCATCTGCCCCAGAATAAAGTCAGAATATTGTATTGCGATGCTAAAGCCAATATAGATTCCACCGTTGCCGAGGATTCGGTTTACCGGCTGGCCAGAAATTATATCCAGAAGCTGGAAAGTAACCATAAATACGGGGTCATTTTGGGGGTGGAGGTTATTTCCGGTAATTATGTGCCCTTTGCGGTTGAAATCAGCTCGGAGCAGGCCAGCGCCCTGGAAAGAATTTTCGAGCACGCCATTACCCGGGGCGTGGTGCCTTATGTCCTGAAAAAATATCCCAGAGACATTATTAAACTGGGTAAAGATGAGCTTAAGGAGATAAGGAAACGGTACGAACAGTCAAGGCTGGAGACCAAGTCCAAAGGAATGCCCGAAGTATTAAAAAGACTGGCCGATTATCCTGAAGAGGGCATTGCGGTGGCGGTGCCAATCTACAAGGCGCAGTATCATTATCCCCTGGTTATTCTGAAACGGCTTGCTTCCGGCGAACCAGCTCAAAAAGATATGCCAAGGGTCTTAATTTTAGATAATGAGGGAGACCTTGGCATTATCAGAGTACCGCGGGACATACTGGGTAAGACCGAAAGAAAACTAAGGGACTGGAAGAAGAGTGGCCGGGCGGGGTGCATTCTCTATTCCCGGGATGCCGACAACCTCATTATGAGCTATATGGAAATCAGCGAATTTCAGCGCAAAGCGTTAAATGCCATCAAAAGGCATTTTGATGAGACCGGGCACGGCAAACGCCCCATTTCTACCGAGGTTCAGGGTGTTTTGACCAAAGCCAAAGGTCTCATATCCTCCGGCTATAAATAGACCGGCTCTCTTCACTTTTTACCGCTGGTGAATAGTTTGTTGCCGATAGGGGTTACTTTGGTTGCTTCCGCCTTTGATTTCCTCAGCATATTGGCCGGTAAAGTGAGCTTAAAACCCAGCTTTGGTATCCCCGGGGAAAAGAGCCACTGATATAAATCGGCCAGCTTTGTTTTTTCGATGAGTATTATCAGCAGTGAAGTCATTACGATACTGGTTAGAACGACACCGTAGACCACATTCATTATCAGTTCCCCGCCCAGAATCCCCTGTTGCAACGGGATTGAAGCCAGAACGGCGGCGGCTAGGCCTTTGGGCACCATGACGGCTATTATTGAGGCGTCCCTTACCGGTATTGATTTACTGACCGTCAGTTTAACCACCGGCAGGCGCAGGATGAAAGCGAGCAGGGTGAAAATCAGGGCTAGCTGAATCAACCATCCGCTTATCAATTCGAGAGATATGCCCAGGAAAACAAAGAAGAAGGTTTTCAGTAAAAAGGCAACCTCACTGAAGAAGGACCTTTCTGCCTCGCTCAGACCGGCGGTCTCTTTGGTTTGTGGCTTTTTGAAGACATAAAACCGGATTGATTCTAAATTGCCAATGGTAACTCCAAAAGCCAGTGCCGAAATAGGTCCGCTGAAATTAAGCAGTTCCACAATTCCAAAAATGATGAAGACAAAAGCCGCCGTGGTAAACATGGAGTTTTTAATGGCATGTATTCTATTAAGCAGCCTTGACCAGATAAACGCCCCGACGATGCCAAAAATAATGGCTATCAGAAACGAAGCAATCAGGTTACCGGTAACCGGGGCAACCTCGAATTCGCCCAGCCGGTAGGCTTCAATTAGGGCAATGGTGATGACAATACTGAGGACGTCGGTTACTGATGACTCTACCGATAAAATCGTTTGGCTATCTTTTCGTATTCTGAGCTGGCGCACCATGGGGACGACTATGGCTTCGGATATTGAGCCAACAATGGCCCCCAGGATAAAGGCGGGTATTAGTTCCAGGTCGGTGAGCCACAGGGCCACCCCGGCGGTAGCCCCCATGGTGAGGAAGAAAGTAGCCATGGTCAGTACCATGGCGCCACCCATGGTGGAGATAAGCGAGCCAATTTCGAGGGCAGTGCCGTTTTCAAATAAGAGGATAATCAGGGTGAGCGTGGCCAGAATCATGCCGGCGGTGCCGAAGTCTTCGGTTGACACCAGACCCAGAACGGGGCCGACACAGATACCGATGATAATCAGTAACAGAACGTCAGGGACTCGGGTGCGGCGGAATATAGCCGTAAAAAGATGGGCCAGAAAAACCAGGATGCCGACGAAGGCTATTACCGGAGCTATATCTTGCATATATATGCCTTTTATCTAAAGCAAGATTTCAATTATCGGGGTAATAGCATCATTGCCTAATTCAGCTGTTGCTGTCAAGCCCGGAGAATTCTCGTTTTCGGGGGTAATTAGCAGTGTCGCTTGACAAAGCCAGCCCGTTTTTTTATAATCTAGGATAATTGAATAGTGCTAAAGGCTGCGAACGAGAGTAGTAGCTCTTAAGCGAGGCTCAGAGAGCCGGGTTGGGTGTAAGCCGGTGCCAGCGCCAGGAGTGAATGGACTCGGGAGCCGCAAGCCGAAAGGGTTCGCCCGATTAGGTGTTGACGGAGCGGGTACCGTTATCAGAGCCCAGGGTATCGCTTTAAGAGCCGTACCTGAAAGAGATGGTTGCTAAACTAGCGATTAATTAGGGTGGCACCGCGAAGGATTAACCTCTCGCCCCTATGGCGAGAGGTTTTTTTATTGCCATATTAGTGGAGGTTAGATGTATTACCCGACATTGGCCGAGGTTAAAAAGCATAAAAAAGATGGTAACCGGGTCCCCATTTACCGCGAAATCGTGGCTGACCTGGAGACACCGGTGTCGGCTTTCCTCAAGGTGAACCGGGGTGGCTATTCTTTTCTTCTGGAAAGTGTCGAGGGCGGTCAGCGGCTGGCCCGTTACAGCTTCATCGGCACCGAGCCCTATAAGATACTGGTTACCAGGGGCGAGGACAGGGCTGACCCCCTCCCCCTTATTGCCCAGGAATTGAATAAATATAAAATAGTGCCCGTCAGCGGTCTGCCCCGGTTCTGCGGTGGTGCCGTCGGTTATCTTGCCTATGAAACGGTAACCCGCTTTGAGGAGCTGTCCTCTCCGGCCAGCGACCCGCTGGGCTTACCCGAATCGCTGTTTATGTTTGTCGATACCATGCTCGTCTTTGACCATGTTACTCATAAAATTAAGGTCTTGAGCCATGTTTATCTCGACGGGGATATCGACAAAGCCTATAAAGAGGCGGTAGCCAGGATTGACAGTCTGGTGGAGAGGCTGAAGCAGCCGCTGGAGACCAAGCGACAAGCCAGACCGGCGGCTCATCCCGGCAGTAACGGCCGGCTTGTCTCAAATTTTACCAGAGAAGACTTTGAAGCCAGCGTGCTCAACATAAAGCGTTACATCACCGCCGGCGAGGCGATTCAGGTGGTGCTTTCCCAGCGCCTGGCCCGGCCCACCGAGGTAGCCCCCTTTGAGATATACCGGGCGCTGCGCACCATAAACCCCTCCCCGTATATGTTCTTTCTCGATTTTATCGATTTTCACATCATCGGGGCTTCCCCGGAGATTCTGGTCAGGGTGGAGGACGGCATGGTGATGACCCGCCCCCTGGCCGGCACCAGACCGAGGGGGAAGAGCCCGGATGAAGACCTGAGGCTGGAGGAAGAGCTCCGTGGCGATGAGAAGGAGTGTGCCGAGCATATCATGCTGGTGGATTTGGGGCGAAATGACATCGGGCGGGTGAGCGAGCCGGGCACGGTCAGGGTCAATGACCTGATGGAAGTGGAGCGCTACTCCCACGTTATGCACCTGGTTACCCATGTGCAGGGCAAACTGCGGCGTGATATGAGCGCCTTTGATGCCCTGCGGGCCTGCTTCCCGGCGGGCACCGTATCCGGCGCCCCCAAGATCCGGGCGATGGAGATAATCGCTGAGTTTGAGCCGGAGCAAAGAGGGCCCTACGCCGGGGCGGTGGGCTACTTCTCTTTCTCGGGCAATATGGACATGGCGATTGCCATCAGGACCATGGTGATGAGTAAGGGCATCGCCTATATACAGGCGGGTGGGGGGATTGTTTATGACAGCGTGCCGGAGCGTGAATATGAGGAAAGCATGAATAAGGCACGGGCATTGCTTAAGGCGGTTGACCAGGCGGAAGATGCCAACCTGGCCACCGGGGGGAGTCATGCTGCTGCTGATTGATAACTATGATAGCTTCACCTATAACCTCTTCCAGTACCTGAGCGAGCTGGGCGAAGAGGTGGTGGTGCGGCGCAATGATAAGGCAACCCTTGAGGAGATTGAGGGGCTGAAGCCGGAGCGCATCGTCATCTCGCCGGGGCCGTCGGTTCCACAGCGGGCGGGCATCTCCAACGATGTCATCCGCCATTTCGGTGCCCGGCTGCCGATACTCGGCGTCTGCCTGGGGCATCAATGCATCGGTTACAGCTACGGCGGCATAATCGGGCCGGCCGGGGAGATCAGGCACGGCAAGTCCTCGCTGATATATCACCACGGTCAGGGGGTAATGGCCGGTCTACCCGAGCCTTTCTCCGCCATTCGCTACCACTCGCTGGTGGTGCAGCGCGAGGGGCTTCCCGACTGCCTTGAAGTGACCGCCTGGACCACTGACGGTGAAATTATGGGCTTGCGCCACCGCCGATACCCGGTGGAGGGCGTCCAGTTTCATCCCGAATCGTTTATGACCGAGACCGGTAAGGATATATTGCAAAACTTCTTACTGGGAAGGAGGCAATAAATCATGATTAAAGAAGCGATTGGCTCTCTGGTTTCAGGGCGTTCCCTGACTATGGACGAAGCCGCTCTGGTGATGGAAGAGATAATGCAGGGGGAGGCCACTCAGGCTCAATTCGGTGCCTTTGTCACCGCCCTCAGGCTCAAGGGGGAGACGGTTGACGAAATCGTTGGCCTGGCCAGGACGATGAGGTCTAAAGTAGTGCCCGTGGTTACCGCTGGAGCGGTGGTGGATACCTGCGGTACTGGTGGTGACGGTTCATGCACTTTCAACATCTCGACAACGGCTGCCTTTGTGGCCGCCGGCGCCGGGCTTAAAGTGGCCAAGCACGGCAACCGGGCGATGAGCAGCCAGTGCGGCAGTGCCGATGTGCTGGAGGCACTGGGCGTCAGGATTGACCTCAATGCGGGGCAGGTGCAGAGATGCTTGGAGGAGGTGGGGATGGGTTTCATGTTCGCCCCGATATTTCATCCGGCGATGAAATATGCGGTGGCACCCCGGCGCGAGATAGGCATCCGCACCGTGTTCAATATCCTCGGCCCGCTGACCAATCCGGCTGGCGCTCAGGCTCAGGTGCTGGGGGTGGCTGATAGCTTGCTCGCCGAGAAGATGGCTTCGGTGCTTCACGGTCTGGGCTGCAAGCATGCCTTGGTGGTTCATGGTGACGACGGCCTGGATGAAGTTACCGTTACCGGTAAAACAGAGGTCTACGAGGTAAAAGATAATTATATCGAGAGCTACTTCATCAGTCCGGAGGACTTCGGGTTACCCCGGGCTGACCTGGACTGCCTGCGGGGGGGCACCGCTGCCGAAAATGCTGCCTGTCTCCGTAACATCCTGGCCGGTGCTACCGGTCCCCAGCGGGATGTGGTGCTGCTGAATGCGGCGGCGGCACTGATGGTGGGCGGCGGGGTGGACACCCTCCAGCAGGGGATAGCCCGGGCGAGGGAGATAATAGACAGTGGCCAGGCTACGGCCAAGCTGGAGCAGCTGGTCAGGTTTAGCCAGAGCCTGGTTCGGGAGGGGGAGTGATTTTAGACCGGATTGTCGCCGATAGCCAGCTTGAGCTGGCAGAGAAAAAACACAGCTTGCCACTGGCGGAGCTGAGAAAGTTGGCGCGGGCGCAACCGCCACCGCTGGACTTGGCTTCGGCGCTGCGCGGCGATGGCGTCAGGCTTATTGCCGAGGTCAAAAAGGCGTCGCCCTCCCGGGGCGTTATCCGTGCCGATTTTGACCCGGTGGCGATAGCCCGGATTTATGCCGCTAACGGGGCAGCGGCGATATCAATACTGACGGAGAGCAAATACTTCCAGGGTAGCCTTAATGACTTAAAAGACATCAGAAACGGGCTGGCGAATAAGGGGTTGCCCCTGCTGCGCAAGGACTTTATCTTTGACCCCTATCAGGTCTACCAGTCCCGTGCCTATGGCGCCGACAGCCTGCTTCTTATCGTGGCTATCCTGACGCCGGAGAAGCTCGGCGAACTGCTGGAACTGAGCCATGAATTAAATATGGGCTGTCTGGTAGAGGTGCATAATGAAGCCGAACTGGAAATTGCGCTGAAGAGCGAAGCCAGGATTATCGGTATCAACAACCGCGATTTAAAGACTTTGGCTGTGGACCTGACCGTTACCCGGCGTATCTGTCCCCTCATCCCCCCGGATAGAATCGTGGTCAGCGAAAGCGGCCTAAAAGACCGTAGCGATATTGAAAAAGTGAAAGGGTGGGGGGTGGATGCGGTCCTGGTTGGCGAATCTTTAGTGTCGGCGGCGGATATTGCCGCTAAGATGCGGGAGCTGCTATGACCAGAATTAAAATCTGTGGCCTGACCGGGGTAGAGACGGCTCTGGCGGCGGCTAGAGCTGGCGCTGATTTCCTGGGGTTGGTCTTCGCCCCCAGCCGGCGTCAGCTCTCTGCGGAAGAGGCGTTGCCCATAGTGGCGGCGGTTCATGAGCTAAAACCCCGCCCGGCGCTGGTGGGCGTTTTTGTCAACGCCCCGGCTGAGGAGGTTAATGCTATTGCTGACTATTGCTGGCTGGACCGGGTGCAGCTCAGCGGTGATGAGACCTGGCGCTACTGCCGCCATATTAAGCACCCGATTATCAAAGTAGTCCACGTGCCCGCCGCCAAGAGGGCGGAATCAGTGATATACAAGATAGATATGGGCTACCGTCTCTGCCCGGAAGGTGAGCTTATCTGCCTGCTTGATTCGCCGGTCAAAAATGCTTATGGTGGAACTGGCGAAGTCTTTGACTGGCAGCTGGCCAGAGAGGTATCGGCCCGCTTTCCGGTGATTGTCGCCGGGGGACTCACCCCGGATAATGTCGGCCAGCTGGTCAGTGTCGCCCGACCGTGGGGGGTTGATGTCTCCAGTGGTGTCGAGACTAACGGTCAAAAAGACGCTTTAAAAATCAGTGCCTTTGTGGAGATGGTGAAAAGAGCCGATAAGGAGGCGGGATGACCTTAGACAGAAAAGAGGCGGCTCGGCTGCCCGATAATAGGGGATACTTTGGCAGCTACGGCGGGCGGTTTGTCCCCGAGACGCTGGTGCCGGCGCTGGATGAGCTGGCCGCAGCCTATAAAGAGGCAAAGGCTAGCTCTGCCTTCTGGGATGAGTTTAACTCGCTCTCCCGCAGTTACTCGGGAAGACCAACCCCGCTCTACCTGGCGGAAAGATTAACCGAGCAGGGCGGGGGCGCCCGCATTTTCTTGAAAAGAGAAGATTTGGCCCATACTGGCGCCCACAAGATTAACAATGCCCTGGGGCAGGGGCTGCTGGCCAAAAGAATGGGCAAGAAAAGAATTATCGCCGAGACCGGAGCCGGTCAGCATGGGGTGGCTACGGCGGCGGTATGTGCCATGTTCGGGCTGGAGTGCATTGTCTATATGGGTGAGGAGGACATGCGCCGTCAGGCGCTTAATGTCTTCCGGATGAGGCTGATGGGTGCCGAGGTCAGGCCGGTTGCCAGCGGCAGCCGCACACTGAAGGATGCCATCAACGAGGCAATAAGGGACTGGGTAAGCAATGTCGGCGATACCCACTATCTGCTCGGCTCGGTGGTCGGCCCTCACCCCTACCCCGAGATGGTGCGTGACTTTCAGTCAATAATCGGCCGGGAAACCAGGCAGCAGATACTGGATAGTGCCGGGCGCCTGCCCGACTATATCGTTGCCTGTGTCGGCGGCGGCAGCAATGCCATCGGTATTTTCTACTCTTTCTTAAATGATAAAGAGGTCAGGCTTATCGGGGTGGAGGCAGCCGGGAGGGGGCTTGAGACCGGCGAGCATGCCGCTTCACTGGGAGCGGGCAGGGTAGGCGTGCTCCACGGGACGAAGTCCTATGTGCTTCAGGACAAGGATGGCCAGATTCGGGAGACGCACAGCGTTTCGGCGGGGCTGGACTATCCCGGCGTCGGCCCGGAGCACAGCTATCTCAAGGATACCGGGCGTGCCACCTATGTTGCCGTGAACGACAGCGAAGCCCTGGAGGGCTTTCAGCTGCTCTGCCAGACCGAGGGCATTACCCCTGCCCTGGAACCGGCGCACGCTATATTCTATGCCGTCAAAATGGCTAGTTCGCTGGATAAAAAACAGATTATTATCGTCAATTTATCCGGGCGGGGCGACAAGGATATGGATATTGTGGCCGAAGCACTGGGGGTGGAGCGGTGAGCCGTATTTCAGCTGTTTTTAGCCAAACGGGGCATAAGGCGCTTATCCCTTATATCACCGTGGGTTACCCCAGCCTGGAAGCTACTTTAGAGGTAGTCCCTCTGCTTGCCGCTGGCGGTTGCGACATCGTGGAGCTGGGGATACCCTTCTCCGACCCCCAGCACTGTTTTGAGGTCGCCGGGCAGCTCAGCCGGAAGGTTAAAACGCCCCTGGTGTTTATGACCTATTTTAACCTGGTGCTCAGTTACGGGCTGGACAGATTCGGCAGTGACTGTGCTCGCTCTGGAGTGAGCGGCTTAATCATCCCTGACCTGCCCCCGGAGGAGGGTGATGAGGTAGAGGCTATGGCTCGGCAGCAGGGTCTTGACCTGGTTTATCTCCTGGCGCCGACCAGTACCGAAGCGCGCATCAAGCTGGTGGCGGGGAGGGCGGGGGGTTTTATCTATCTGGTCTCGGTAACCGGGGTGACCGGAGCCAGAGACAGATTACCCCAGAACCTGTCTGCATTTGTCGCCAGGGTGAGAAAGATAGCCCGCCAGCCGCTCTGCGTTGGCTTTGGCATATCTACCCCGGAACAGGCAAAAGAAGTAGCCCGAATTGCTGACGGGGTGATTGTGGGTAGCCGCATTATTCAGCTAATGGAAGCCGACCGGTCGCTGGCAGAGGTAGCCGGGTTTATCCGGGAACTGAGGCGTGCCCTGGACCAGGCGGATAAGATTTAGATTTACCTGGACCTGATTGGGCACTATAAAATTCAGGATTTAATTCGTTATTAGCCTCCAAAAAGAACGTAGAAAACCAACAGCAAAGCCAGAAGCCCCAGCGTGGAAAATAGTGCCACAAAGCCAAATGTTATCAAAGATGGAATGCCTTTTTCTTCCATAATTCTGCCTCCTGTTCTCCCTTCTACTACTATAAAATCATAGCCAGGACAATGGCTATAATGAGGGCGTAAATCCCGATAGCCTCAGCAAAGGCAGTCGACAGTATCATATTGGTCATAATTGCCTGCTTTGCCTCGGGGTTACGGGCTATCCCTCCCATAGCCGAATAACCGATAAGTCCGATAGCCAGTGCTGGTCCGGCTAATCCTAGACTACCAATTATAGCCACCGCCAACATTTTCACTACTTCAACTTCCATTTTTTATACCCTCCCCTCTTTATGCCCGAATAATATAATCTCGCGGATGCCAAAGACGACTAATATTTGGCTGATAACAATGCCGGTCACGGCGCATTCCAGAATCATGCCGCACATACGGCCAATCCATATCCCCACGCCTATACCGAGAAGAATAAGTATCAACACAAAGATGAATATTATCCCTGACTTAATGACCCGCTCACGCGAGTCCATGTCCACATCTTTTAGTTTCATACCAGACCTCCTTCCAATATGGTTCGCCGGCGATCACCATATATTGCCTATGGTTGTGAAAAGGCCTGTTGCCGCAGGTCGCTTTTCATTTCATTATTTTGGTTACCGCTATTTAGCAAGCCTCGGGTAGTTGCCAGCGCTGCCGCCTGGGTCCGGTTCTTGGCGTTGAGCTTGTCCAAAATCCGGGTCAATCGGGCCTTGACCATGGTCTCGCTGACCTGGCAGTGCTCGGCAATCTCACGGTTGGTGGCGCCCTGGGCGACCAACACCAGGGTCTCTTTCTCATTCGGGCTGAGGCTTTTGAACCCGTTTATACTTTGCCAGTTGGTATTCTTCAGCTGCGTCAGTACCTTGGCTGTCATCAGGGGGAAGACAATGGCGTTGCCGCTAGCCACCAGACGGATAGACTCAATAACCTCGGTCAGTTCGGCCGTTTTCATCATGTAGCCACAAGCCCCGGCCATTATTGATTTAAAGACATCATCTTTATTGTTGGAAACGGTAAAGATGAGCACCTTGATATTGGGAAACGCCTGCCGCAGCCGGGTAATGTCATCCACTCCCCCACCGCTGGGCATAAAGATGTCGGTAATGACAATATCCGGCTGGAGCTCGCCTAATTTTGTAAGTGCCTCCGAAACATTAGCGGCATCACCCACCACCTGGAACTCCGGGTACTCGCCCAGAGCCGATAACAAACCATGGCGGGACAGCGCACTACTATCTATCATAAATATGTGAACCATCACCCTGGCCTCCCTGCTGTCTATCGCTCACCCATTTTGGGCTGCTAACCAGCCTAACTAATTGTCTTATCTTCTCAGGCTCGGTTCAATCCGCCAGAATGTGGATTTTAGTGAAAAAGTGCGTAGCCGTATTGGGCATATCGGACAGGTAAATTTGGCTGATAAGCACTAAGTGATTCTATCGCTGAGCTACGCAAAATTACGTAAATTTCGCCAATCAGGGGGATATTGATTGACAGTATCATTTAGGTGGGGATACCATATAGGTAGGTGGAGATACCATATCGGCGTGATATAAATACTTATCGAGTGGGGGTGTTATGGAGAAGACGAGGTTACTGATTGCCGATGACCACCCCGCATTTCGGGAAGGATTATCACGGCTCCTTGAGGAGGAAGAGGACCTGGAGTGCGTCGGCATATCGGCGGACGGCGAAGAAGCTGTCAGGATGGTCGAGGAGCTGCACCCGGATGTAGCCATAATTGATGTCAGCATGCCCAATCTCGACGGCATTAAAGCCACCGAGAAAATCAAAGCGGCTTGCCCCGACACGGCTGTCCTCATAATAAGTGCCTTTGATTATCAGTCATATATACTGGCTTCTCTCAAAGCGGGGGCATCAGGATATATGTCTAAAGATAGGCCCCTGAAGGAACTGATTAGTGCTATCCGTCTGGTACGTGGCGGGGACAGTATACTTGACCTTAAAGCTACCGATACCATTGTGCAATGTCTAATTGATAGTGAGCGTGGTGGTAAGACGGGTTTAGACGAGTTGCAGTCTCGTGAGCTGGATGTAATCAAACTAACCGCCAAGGGTCTGAGCAATAAAGATATTGCCAATGAGCTTTTTATCAGCGAGCGCACGGTCCAGACCCATTTAATCAACATCTTCCGAAAGCTGGGCGTTAATTCACGCACTCAGGCCGTGCTCTATGCTTTGAAGAAAGGCTGGATCACCATCAGCGATGTGCCCTGAGAATTAGCCCTCGTGGTTCCTGAGGTATGATTTGGTGCGCTATTTATCGTTGAGTCAGCTGACGAGGAACATGCGCCGGCCAGGTTTCTGGCTTATTTTCGTTTTACTCGTACTTATCACGCTTCTTCACTATGTGGAGACCTTGGGGTTCACGTTGTTCCACGTCCCAATAATGGCCGACCTTGGCTTAGACCGACATGCCTTTGAGAGAATTCTCTATCTAGTGCCTATATTCTTGGCTGGCTTTATATTTAGCTGGAGGGGAGCCTTCGTCACTTCATTAGTTGCCCTTGCCGGCATGTTACCTCGCGCCATCTTCATTACGCCGCACCCGCTAGATTCCCTTCTTGAAACCGGCGCTGTTTTCACCGTCGGCAATGCTGTATCCATTGCTTTCGCCTCGCTCCGTAGGGAGCGGGAATACCGTGCCCGGCTAGAAGTGGCCCAGCGGGAACAGCGGTTATTCGAAGAGAAATATCGGGAGTTATTTGAAAGCGCTAACGATGCCATCTGGATTCATAATTTGGCGGGAAATATTGTCGTCGCTAATAAAGCCTCGGCTACTCTTACCGGATATAGTTTGAAGGAATTATCTACCATAAAGTCGCAAAACTTGTTCACCAAGGGCAGTTTAGACGATATTGTTCACCTAAAAGACCTGCCCTTTAAGAACAAGGTGCCTAGCCATCTCTCCGAGGCAAAGATAATAAAGAAAGACAAGAGTGAGGCACATGTCCAGTTGTCTACCAATCCTGTTTTTAGTAACGGGCAAATTGTAGGTTTTCAACATATTGCCCGGGATATCACTGAGCAAAAACGGATGCAGGAGAACCTCCGCTTCTACTTGCACCAGATTACCCGGGCTCAGGAAGAAGAGCGAAAGCGTATAGCTCGCGCGATACACGACGAGTCAGTTCAGTCCCTGGCTTCTTTGGCGCATAAAATTGAAGCTACAGCCGCCAAGAAGGCAAGATTGCCCGAGGATATTGTTCAGTACCTGGAAGGACTTTGCGCTGAGGCTAAGGGCATAATGAACGGGTTGCGACGCTTTAGCCATGGATTACGCCCCGGGGTTTTAGACCAGGTAGGTCTGGGTTCAGCACTGGAGCTTTTAGCTGAAGAGCTGGGTAGTGAGCAGAATATCAGTACTAGTCTTGAGATAAGTGGTCCTGAGCGACGCTTGGAGCCTGAGGTGGAACTGGCCCTATTCCGTATCGCTCAAGAAGCACTGAGCAATATCAGGCGGCACTCCGGAGCCAAAAAGGTTGAAGTGAAATTGCTATTTTCGGACCGGAAGGTCCAACTGACTATTTCTGATAACGGAAGGGGTTTCCAGTTACCGGAAGTGCTGGGCGACCTGGCTACTGAGGGTAAACTGGGTCTGGTCGGTATGCAGGAACGCACCCGCTTGTTCAACGGCAAGTTCTCGGTTAGGTCAGTAGTCGGTAGGGGAACAGTAGTGGTGGTAGAGGTGAGTGAAAAAGTCTGAAATACGGCACTAATGCTCCCGGAAAACCACACTATCCGGCCAGTAATTAGAACCGGTATTTTACCCGTGTTACCCCGGACTCGGTTGATATTTCAAAGCGATTGCGATTTTGTTTGATTACCCTTACAATATCGCTTCGCCTGACTTGCTGACTTAACATAATAGATGCTCTATCCTGTAATTCCTCGATGCTATATGACCTGACCCCGCCTTTTAATATTGTCATCAGTGTTGAGCTTACCATGGCATCTACTATCACGATATCTTCTCCTTTACTTGGTTTCTCCCTATTTTACCTTATCCGGACCCAATTTTGCCGGGCAGAGCCGGCCGTTTTGTTAGGGCACGGCTTACTCCGGAGAGGGGGTGAGTCGGAGCTCGAATTTCTGTTCGTTGAGCTCGGCGCCCCAGTGGTTTCCCTGCCGCTGCTCTACCAGTGTGAAGCCGTTCTTGTCGTAGAGGTGTCTCGCCGCGTGGAGGCCCTCAAAGCTCCACAGAAACAGCCGCGGGTAGCCCCGGTTCCGGCAAAAGTCGATAGCGGTGCTGACCAGCCGGTTGCCGATGCCTCTGCCGCGCAGGGCATCCGAGATGACAAACCACCGGATATGGGCTCCCTTGTCTTCAGCATGGAGCCCGTCGACGGTAATAGAACCTTCAATACGACCCTCCAGCGATGCCGTCCAGAAGCCATCACGCTTCTCGTCATACCGCCCGATGAACTCGGCAAGCTCGGTGGCTATCCTTCTCTCGAAGAAATGGCCGAAACCCCAGTGCTGGTGGTAGTAGGTGCCGTGAATTTCGACAACTCGACCGATAGCGCCGGGGATATAACCTCTCACTATTTCCACATCTGACATGTAAAGCCTCCGGATTGCCCTGGCTTGCACCGCCCAGCTACTGAGTGTAATATAAATACCAGGTTAAGTATAGCACCTTAAAATACCTCTTTTTATATCGGCTTAACGCATTTTTGCTCGATTTCCAGCCTTAGCCTTGTGATATAATAATTCAGATAAAGGGGGGTTTAGTATGAAATGTCCTGATTGCGGCAAAAAAATTGAAAAGATAAACGCCAAACCGATAAAGTTCGAAAAATTTGAAATTCTGGTCGTTTTGTGTCCCCTGTGTGAAGCGGTACTGGGTGCGGTCAACAAGGTGAAAAAATAGCGCCGGGTGTTAAAGATGTACCGGCAGAATGAGCTATAATGGGTGGAGGAAGTCGGGAGAACAGGTAAAAATGCTAATAGACAAGCTGTTAACACGCAAAGGATGGCGATTGGTGTCCCATTGCCTGCTGGCGGCATGCGGGATAGCCTTTCTTTACATCATTGTAAATGGAATGATGACCGATATCGGCCGCACTGCCTCTCTGCTCAGCCGCTCGATACTGGGCATAGAGATAGCCCTGTCTCTGTGGCTGGTGGTGCTTGGCGCCATGCTGGCCAGGGCTGAGTTAACCAGTAAAGAGTAGGGCTGTGTGTGATGCGGTTACCATGTTTAAGATAGAGGTCTGGAAATAGTCGGCAACAATAAGGCTGGATATCCCTTTTCTTGAATATCCAGCCTTACTTCTTAGTCAGTGATACGGTCTTTGTTGGTTTCAGGTCTTCGCCTCCTTATCGAGTGTCTTTTTCACGGCGGTTAGTTCAGCGTCTTGGCGGCTACTTTCTTCTCGCGGGCAGCCTTGGCTTCACGAACAGCCTGGACAATGCCCCCTATGTTGATGTACCAAACCAGAGCCGCGGGGAAGAGGATTACCGGGATCAGGACTGCTAGGGTTACAATAATCATTGCGTCCATCGTGATACCTCCTTTCTCTTTATTTCCACCCTAATCTTACCGCCTCGCGGCATGAGCTAGCTTCCGCCGTGATGCCTAATTCTAGCCTCTGTAAATACCTAAAATTTATGCCTTCAGCTTATACTTTCTGCTTACCGCTGATTACCAGAGATTAGGTAGATATACTTACCTGAAGTAGCGTAATAGCGTAGTGCTGAAGACTTCCAGGTCTCAGATTCAGGGTGAGGCTAATAATCAGGGGGGCTTAATTTTGGGGGAAATGGGCGGCGTCGGTGTGGAGGAGGGTGGAGTAAGGTCTTTCCAGATGGACAGAGCCATCGGGGAAGACGTTGCCCTTGAAAAGTAATAGCCGGTAGTTTTGAGACAGGTCACGGTAGGCACTTATCGGTGTATTCTGCTCCTGTGACCGCATCCGGTCATAAATATAGATGTAGTCCGTGTTCAAATTGCCGGCGGATATGCTGCGCTGCAGGTACCACAGGCGCCGCATGTCTTTGGGGAGCAGGTGATATTTTGTTTCCAGGGTGTCCAGCACCCTGGCCGGCCAGTGTTTCTCACCATTCTCTCCCAGATGCCTTTTGAAGGGGGTAAATGCTTTAATCAGTAGTGTTCGATATATCTTGTCCATTTGCCGCCCAGTTATTAAATCTATAATCGTGTATTGTTCATTATGAAGGGTCTAAGGGATGGGCACAAGACCAAAAAGTCCTGAAAACGGTTGATACTTTAGTAATATGACGGGGCACGGGCAGAATTTACTCCTTCAGGCGAGCCGGGGAAAGCACCGCCATGTGGGTATTGACAATAACACTATGGGGGGCTAGACTCCAAACTAATAACGGATTGACCTAAGGGTTCGGGGTCGTAACTCAGGGCACCAGAAACGTCGGCTGATGGCGCTGGCTGGTGCCCTTAAAGTGTGCCTGAGGAGGTAAATATGCTGGAAGGAATCGGTTTGGCGGCGCCTTACTGGGTTATGGTGCTCTTGTGGGTGGGCAGAACCCTGTTCTTGTCTCTGGTATGCGTTTTCCTTGCTTGGCTGGGTATAAGGGCGCTGGATGTGCTCAACCCCCATATTCACCAGCGCCAGCGAATTGGAGAGGACCCGATTGCCACCGGGCTGTTCGTCAGCGGTTTTCTAATACTGGTCGGCCTGGTCATTCACGGCGTCACCACCGCCCCCACCGTAATCGGTGGTCCGCTGGTTGATTACTTCTTCAATTTCAGGCTGCTGGGTTTGCTGGCGGTAGGTTTTGTGGTCAGCCTGCTTCTCGGTATCGGTCTGTTTCGCCTGCTGGATAAACTGACCCCCAAGATACCGTTTACCAATATTAACCAGCACCCGATTGCGGTGGGTATCTATGTCTTCGGCTATCTAATTTTTCTGGGGCTGATACTCCATGCCGCGCTGACTACGCCGTTGTAGGGGAATTTAGATGCACCGGACTAGAATCCTGGCAATTTTATTGGGGCTGTTTTTGGCGGGGTTAGCCACCACTGGCTACGCCTCGGCCAGCTCTTCCACCGGCTTCTATGAAAAACCGGGTGGTGTCTATGACGATTGGGGGGTATGCCGCACCACACCCCACGGGGACAACGGTTACTACCAGGTATCCGAGACCGGTTTCAGGCCGATTATCGCCTTTGAGAGCCTGGGTGAAGGGATAGCTGAGGCCCACGCTCTGGGTAAAGAGATTGCCCAAAAATACCCCGATGAATTTCAGCGGGCGGAAGCCATCTTTTACTTTGTGCGGGACAGGGTGAATTACACCCCTGACGAAGACCAGTTTAATTATCAGGAGTTCGCCCAGAATGCTGACGAGATGGCGGCGGTAATTCAGAAGAGCGGCACCGGCAACGGCGATTGCGAGGACAGCGCCGTGCTGCTGGCGGTGATGTACCGGGCGGCCGGTTACCGTTCCGCAATAGTTGCCGGTAATGGTCATACTGCCTGCCTGGTATATCTGCCCGGCTACCGCAAGGCAAGCTCCGTATTTGAGCTTGACGGTGAACCGGGGTGGGTCTGGGCGGAGGCAACCGGCAAAAATAACCCCTTCGGCTGGACATCAAAAGAATTCGTAGATGTTAACCTGGCTTCTTACGAGATAACTGATGAGGTGCTGAGGCCGGCGCAAGTACCGGGGGAAACGGTGACTGCCGTGGCGGAAAGCGGGGGGACTTCCTCCGCTCAGCCTTTTCCCTTTTTCGGCATCATTATCTTCCTGTGGCTGATGTCTTTGTTCCGGCGGCGAGGCGCCCATTAGCTATTCAGCCATGTTGAACCATACGGGAAATAAAGTTCTCAGCCTGCCTTGTAAAAAGCTTGACCTTACGCTATCATAATGGTGGTGGTTTAGGTTTAGGTTATTTACACATGCTTCAGGTAAACTCAATAGTACTGGGTGACCGAGACTCAAACCAACTAAGCAAAGAGAGGAGGTCATCTAGTGGTTTTCCAAGATAAATCACTTGTGTGTTCCGATTGCGGAGCCACCTTCACTTTCAGTGCTGAGGAGCAGCAGTTCTTCCAAACTAAAGGCTATACCAACGAGCCCAAGCGCTGTCCCGAATGCCGCCAGTCCAGGAGATCATCCCGGGACAGGGGTGATAGCTACAGGTCTCGCCGGCAAACCTTCCCGGCAGTATGCGCTGAGTGTGGCAAAGAGACTGAAGTGCCTTTTGAGCCACGTGAAGGTAGACCGGTGTACTGCAGCGAGTGCTACACCAAAATTAAAACGAGGGGACAGGACTAGTTTAGTCTAGTCTTAGCAACATACCCAGGCTGAAGATAAGAGCCTGTGTATTTAACTAAATTTGGTTGGTGTATAAATTATGAATATATATGTAGGTAATTTGTCCTTTGAAGTCACCGAAGATGAATTGCGACAGGAATTTGAAGCCTTTGGTCAGGTAAGTTCAGCCAAAATTGTTACTGACAAGTATACCGGGCAGTCGCGGGGGTTTGGCTTTGTTGAAATGCCGGCGGTATCCGAAGGCCAAGCCGCCATTAATGGCCTGAACGGTAAAACAGTGAAGGATTCCATACTCGTGGTTAATGCCGCCCGTCCCCGTTCTGATAACCGTGGCGGTGGGTTTGGCCGAAGGGGAGAGCGGAGAAAATACTAGATTCCTCAGCCCCCCCTTTTATGTGCTTGAGGTGAAACACCCCGGCTGTCTTTTCGTGGCGACATTTTTCAATTTCCGGCTCCCCCCCAATAAATGACTTAAAAAACCGGCCATAAGGCCGGTTTCGCTTTTTTAGTCACCGGGATAGTTATTTATACTTACTATCTGCGATATAATTGGGCTGGTTTAGCGGTGATGAAGAAATTTAGCTATAAATTTATCGACCGTGAGGGTGAACTGGAGGGCGCCTTGGCGGTGTGGCGGCAGGTTTTCGTGGCGGAGCAGGGTATCCCCGAAAATCTGGTCTATGATGGCAATGACCGTGACGCCAGGCATATGGTGGTTAAAGATGGCAAAATGGTTATTGGCGCCGCCAGAGTCAGGTTTTTAGAGGCGGAACAGGCCAAGCTGGAAAGAATGGCCATTTTACCTGCCTTCCGTCATCTGGGCATAGGCCAAGAGATGATTGACTTTCTGGTCGGGGAGTTGGGGGGGGAGGGAATCAAAAAGCTGGTTCTTCATGCCCAGCACCAGGTTGTTGAATTCTATAAGACCTGTGGTTTCAAACCGGTGGGACGGCCGTTTGCTGAAGCCGGCATTAAACATCAAAAGATGGAGAGAATGGTCTGAGCCCGCCTTCACTCACCGCGGCTGAGGAGGATGGTATCATCATCAAACTCCTCCCCGGCGGCCCGCTCAAAGGCAGATACCAGGTCACTGACCTTCAGTGCCTTCTTTTTGGCCTCGCCCATATCAACGATAATTCTGCCTTTGTGCATCATAATCAACCGGTTGCCGTAAGTCAGGGCAATCTCCATGTTATGGGTCACCATTATGGTGGTCATCTGCTCCAGGCTCACAATCTTATCGGTTAAATCGAGCACGGTTTTAGCCGTCTTCGGGTCCAGGGTGGCGATGTGCTCATCAAGCAGTAATATCGCCGGCTTGGAGATGGTAGCCATAACCAGGGATAAGGCCTGCCTCTGTCCCCCGGAAAGAGTGTAGACCGGTGTGTTCAGCCTGTTTTCCAGCCCCAGCCCGAGCACGGCCAGTTCTTCGCGGAACAACTGCCGGCGCTGCTTGTTGGTGGCCCCCTTCAGTCCCCTTGACTGACCGCGCAGCAGGGCCAGAGAGAGGTTCTCCTCAATGGTCAGCTTGCCGGCGGTTCCCGTTTCCGGTTGCTGCCATACCCGGCCGATGTAGGCCGCCCGTCGGTATCCCAGAAGATGGGTGACATCCTCATCACTTATGGTAACACTGCCGCCTCTTTCCGGAGGGTAGACTCCGGCGATAATGTTGAGCAGGGTGGTTTTGCCGGCGCCGTTGCTGCCGATAACGGTCACAAAGTCCCGGTCGTAGACGTCCAGCTTTATGCCCGCCAGCGCGGTTACCTCGTCAATAGTGCCGCGGGCAAATATTTTCCTGACATTATTCAGTTGCAGCAGATGGTGATTTCCGGTTGCCTTCGTGGTCATCTTAATTACCACCTTTTAGCTGGTTCCAGCCATTCCTTCCGCACTCTCTTTTGTATATAGGGTACCGCCAGCACCACCACCACTAACAGGGCAGTGATAAGCTTCAGGTCACCGGGAGCCATACCCAGCCTGAGGGCGATAGTTATGAATAAGCGATAGACAAAGGTACCGCCCAGGCAGGCGAGCAATATCGTGGCGATTCCCTTGGGATGAAACAGCCCTTCGCCGATTATCACTGCCGCCAGCCCCAGCACAATCATACCGATGCCCATACCGACATCGCTGAATCCCTGGTTTTGGGCCACCAGGGCGCCGGCCAGGGCCACCAGCCCGTTGGAAACAGCGCAACCCAGCAGTACCGTCTTGTCGGTATCAACGCCGAACCCGCGCACCATTTCCTCATTATCGCCGGTGGCTCTTAAGGCTAAGCCGATTTCGGTGCGTAAAAACCAGTTCAGTACCACGAAAAGGATGGTGACCGCTACCGATACCAGAATGATGGATACGACCAGTCCGCCGCGTAAGCCAAAGAGCTCGGCAATGACATCAAAGCTGGTCACCTCGCGCAGCAGAGGGACGTTAGCCCCGCTCATTATCCTCAAATTGATGGAATAAAGCCCGACCATCATCAGAATGCCGGCGAGCAGGGCACTGATTCTGAGCTTGGTGTTGAGCAGTCCGGTTACCAGCCCGGCGGCCAGCCCGCCGCCAAGAGCCGCCAGTGTAGCCAGAAAGGGGTTGACACCAGCCACAATCAGCACCGCCGCGATGGCGCCACCCAGAGGAAAAGTGCCGTCTACGCTGAGGTCAGGAAAGGCCAGAACCCGAAAGGTGATATAAACACCGATAGCGACCAGACCAAAGACTAACCCTTCGTAGCAGGCTACGCCAAGGATGTTTCCGAAGATATCCAATCTTGTCTCCGGTGCCAGGTTTGGAAATCAATAAATATTTTATTGTTTGTGCCTGGTGCAGGCTTATTCCCCGACAATATCAGTGGCTTTGTCCAGCACCGACTGAGGGATGGTTACGCCCATCCGCTCGGCCGCTGACGGGTTCAAAAACAGGTCGGTCATATCCACTTTCTTGACCGGGATGTCAGCCGGACTCTCGCCCTTCAGAATACGGGCAGCCACCTGACCGCATTCTCGGCCTAATTGATAGTAGTCGATACCGGGAGTGCCGATGGCGCCCCTCTCCACGGTGGCGACATCAGCGGCGAAGAGCGGTATCTGGTTCTCTTCACTGACCTTCACCACCGACTCAAAGGCGGATACCACCGTGTTGTCGGTGGGAATCCAGATGACATCAACTCTGCCGACCAGTGATTGGGCTGCCGCCAGCACATCGGCTGATGTAGCCGCGGTAGCCTCCACGATTTCGGTGATACCCAGGCCGGGGGCTACTTTCTTCAGTTCATCTACCTGCACTTTTGAGTTTACTTCACCGGCATTGTAGATGACGCCCAGCTTCTTAGCATCGGGCACAATATCAACCGCCAGCTGTATCTGAGCGCCCACATCAGCCCAGTCGCTGATGCCGGTGACACTGCCGCCGGGGCTTTCCCAGCTGGCCACCAGGCCCGCGGCTACCGGGTCGGTTACCGAACCAAAGACTATCTCAATATCAGTGCCTTCGGCGGCCTGGACGCAGGCCTGCGCGGTGGGGGTAGCTATGGCCAGAATCAGGTCGACCTTATCGGTGACGAACTTCTGGGCAATGGATGCGGCTACCGTCATATCGCCCTCAGGGGTGCGGTAATCATACTCCACATTTTCCCCTTCCACGAAGCCTTCTTCAGCCATCTGGTCAATGAAGCCCTGGCGATTGGCATCCAGCGCCGGGTGAGTAACAATCTGGGTGATGCCAATCTTCATCGTGCCCGGTCCACATCCGGTCATCATCGGCAAGGCAAAAGCTAATACCATTACCAAACAAGTTACGCTGATTAATACCTTTAACCCCTTCTTTCTCATTTGAAACCTCCTTTATTGTGATATTATCCATCCGGATGATGGGTAGTGCTCACATATCTCTGGCAGCCTCCTCTCTGAATGATGCTGACTTTCTCTTCGTTTTAATACCCACCCAATATATCACGTTTCACAGGTGTGGGCAAACTAATTTAGTTCCCTTTCCAGACATAAATTGAATTCCGAGCTGTAGAATAGTAATATAAGTAGCGATATCAGGAGGTAAAGGGTTTTACCGATGGTAGATTGGCAGGTAACCGCGACCACGATTTACTGTGATGCGGTGGATGATGAAGTGACCCTGCTGGTGAATAAAGACGGCACGGCGCAATGTATCGCCTACCAGCGGTATGGCGAGCCGGATAAAGAAACGGTCAAGCTGATGAAGAAGAAAGAGAGCCAGCTGAAGCGGCACCTGGCCTGTGAGGGCCCGGAGTGCTACCGGCTGACTCAGTACCGCGACAAGCTGTTCGCTGAGGAAGCCGGAAGAGGGGCTAAAGGTGAGCGATAAAGAGAAACCGGCGCTGAAGCCGTCAACCAGCCCCCCGCCCGGCAAAGAGAGTCAAAATCGGGTAAAGATACGCATTGAAAACCTGTCCCTTGACTTTGGCGGGGTGAAAGCCCTGGATGATATCAGTCTGGAAATAAAAGAAAACGAAATTCTGGCCATTATCGGCCCCAATGGTGCCGGTAAGACCTGCCTGCTGAATTGCATCAGCGGCTTCTACAAGCCGCAAAAGGGCGAGATATATTATGATGCCAGGCGCATCACCCGCATCCGCCCCGACCGGGCGGCCCGGCTCGGTCTGGCGCGCACCTTCCAGAATATTGAGCTTTATACTGGCCTGAGCACCCTGGACAATATTATGGCCGCCCGGCACGTGCTCATGAAACAGAACTTCCTGGCCAGTTCCCTCTATTTCGGCTGGGCGCATAGTGAAGAGATTGAACACCGCCGAACGGTGGAGGATATTATCGATTTTCTGGAGATAGAGCCGATTAGAAAAAGGGTGGTCGGCGTCCTGCCCTACGGCATGCGCAAGCGGGTTGAGCTGGGCCGTGCCCTGGCTCTGGAACCGACCGTGCTGCTCCTTGACGAACCGATGGCGGGCATGAATCTGGAGGAGAAAGAGGACATCGCCCGCTTCATCATTGATATCTTCGAGGGGCAGGGGGTTACCTATCCCGAAACGCCGGTGTTAAGGGACGGGGTCAATTGTATTGTCCTGGTGGAACATGATATGGGGGTGGTGATGGATATCGCCGACCGGGTGGTGGTGCTTGATTTCGGGCGTAAAATCGCCGAAGGTACCCCTGACCAAATTAGAACTAACCCTGAAGTTATCGCTGCCTATCTGGGCCAAGAGAAATAGCCTATTCCCAGCTTCTTTCATCCACGATTGCCTGGTGCTCTTCGGGTATGCTCCCCGCTGCCACCAGCTCAATCTTATCCAGCTTCATGCGGCAAATTTCCTGGAACCTTCGGCCCAGGTCATCAGCCAGCTTCTTTTTATCTACGGCTTCGCCTTTCAGCTCAGCCTTGAGGGTCATCACGTCCCGATAGGCACTGCGCCCGACTATTATCTGAAATCGGGAGATAGAGCTAAAGCCGGCCATAGCCTGTTCCGCCTGTCGGGCAACGACGAACATCCCCCTGACTTTAACCGCATCGCTGGTCCGTCCCACGATGCCGGTCAAGCGGTTAGCGGTGCGTCCGCAGGGGCAGGCTTCGGTGATATAGGCGGACAGGTCACCGGTGCCAAAACGGATAAGCCCCCAGGTCTTGTTATGAATGGGGGTCACCACGATTTCACCGGTCTGGTTGGGCCCCATCTGTTTCCCGGTCTCGTGGTCAGCTATTTCAACGACATATTCGTCCATCAGGTGCATGCCCGATTTCTGGCGGCACTCGTAGGCGATGGCGCCACCCGGCTCGGTAACCGCATAGGCCTGGGCGGTGGCGATGTGATAGTCCTCCTCAAGGGTTACCCTCATTGAGGGCGGCAGCATCTCACCGGTGAACCAGGCAAGGCGCAGGGCAAAGTCCCGACTGAAGTTATAGCCCATCTCCTCGGCGCGTTTGATGATGGTCATCAGAAACGAGGGGGTGCCCACGAAGCCGCTAACCCTGAGGTCATGCATGGTCTGTATCTGGGTCTCGGTGTTGCCGATGCCCATCGGTATGGCGGTTGCCCCACAATGCTTCAGCGCTTCGTGAAACAGAATGCCACCCGGTGACATATGATAGGTGAAGGTATTGATGACAATGTCGCCCTTTCTGAAGCCAGCCGCCCAGAAGGACTTGGCGAACCACTTGATGCCGGAGTGCTGGATGGGCTCATAAACCGGTCCCGGTGAGATAAAGACGCGTTCCACATCCGGCACGGGAACAGCCAGAAATCCGCCGTAGGGGGGACTTTTCTTCTGCCACTCAATCAGGTCGGTCTTTCTGATGATGGGCAGCTTTTCCAGGTCTTTTACGGTGCCAATCCGGGCGGGGCTAACCCTGGCCTCGTCAAACATCTTCTTTACCGTGGCGGCATGGCGGTAGGCGTTAGCTACCGTCCGGGACAGCTGCTGGTTCTGGTATTTCTGCCTGGCCTCCGCCGGCATTGTCTCCAGTTCATCAAAAAATTCATCTGGCTTAGCTTTTACAGCCATCGCTTGCGCCTCTTATAGTGCTTTACTTCCCGGTAGCTCTTCTTGGTGCCCATAGCGGACAGGCCCATATAAAATTCTTTGACATCCTCGTTATTGCTCAGGAAATCGGCGGTACCGTCAAGGACAACGCGGCCATTTTCCATCACGTAGCCGTAGTCGGCGATACTGAGCGCAATTCTGACATTCTGCTCCACCAGCAGCACCGAGGTCTTGTGTTCGGTGTTAAAGCGCCGGATGATGTCGTATATTTCCTCCACCAGCAGCGGCGCCAGACCGAGCGATGGCTCATCCAGCATCATGAGCTTGGGGGTAGCCATCATAGCCCGACCGATGACCAGCATCTGCTGCTCGCCTCCCGATAGATAGCCGGCGGTGTTGCGCCGCAGCTCTTTCAGCCGGGGGAAGTAATCATAGACCATCTCCAGGTCCGGCTTCACCCCGCTGCGGTCGCGGCGGTTAAAAGCCCCCACCAGCAGGTTTTCTTCGGTAGTCAGGTGCTCAAAGACGCGGCGTCCCTCTAAAGCCTGAATAATGCCCAGCTTGCCGATTTCTTCAGCGCTTTTTTTATCTATCCGGGCACCGTTCCACTCAATGCTGCCATCGGTTACCTCACCTTCCTCAACGTGAAGCAGGCCGGATATCGCCTTGAGGGTGGTGCTTTTGCCGGCACCATTGGCGCCGAGCAGGGTCACAATCGCCCCATCCTCTACCTCCAGCGAGACACCGTGCAGCACCCGGATAACATTGAGGTAGGTCACCTCAATGTTATTTAATTTGAGCATATCTACCTCTTATTCTTATTCAGGTGGGGGCTCTGCAGTCACAGAGCCCCCACTTAATAATTATGACTACTTGCCGAACCAGTCAAAGTCCTCGTATTTGACCATGGGTGCTTCCACCCAGCCGCTTATTGGGGTGATTACCCCGTTCTGTATCTGGAAAACCCTGACTGACTTGGACAGTCGGTTGTCCCCGGGGGTGTAGCTGACCGGGCCATGAAGACCGCCGATGTCATAGTCTTTGAGCTTCTGAATACCCTGGGTCTCCAGGGCTCGCCAGGCATCTACATCTCCCTTGGCCAGGGTGTCATAGCCGACATTCCCCACGGCTACCCGCAGAATCTCAGCCATAATCAGGCTCTGCGCCCAGGAGGTGATGTAGTCCATATTGCCCTCATCTGCGGGGTGGAGATTGCGGCAGTACTCGGTCATCTTAGCCATGCCGGGTACGTCGTCGCCCCAGTTCACGGTGGGGAACACCCCGTAGACACCCTCGACAATATCGGCGCCGGCGATGTCAACCAGTGCCTTGGTAATACCGGCATGCCCCAGGCCGATGGTTACGCCCGGATACAGGCCCAGGTCGTAAGCGTTCTTGATGATAACCGCCGTCGGTGCCGGTGTGCTGGAGATATAGAGCACATCGGGGTTTGATGCCTTAATTCGGGTCAGGGACTCCATCTCCGAGGTGGTGGTCGCGGCGTGCTCATCAACCGAGATAATCTCAATACCCAGCTCGTCAGCCTTGGCCTTGAAGGCATCGCGGGCACCGTAGCCGGTGGGGTTATTCAAGAGGTGCAGGGCAAACTTTGGTTTTCGCGCCTCTTGCCAAATATTTTCCATGAAATAGCTGGCAAAGGCCAGGGCATCGTCACCGTAGTCCGGCATCTGGCCGTAGATATGCTGGGGGGGGCGGTACAGGCTGGGGGCGGTGAAAGAAGCCAGCCCGGGAAACTCAGCCCGGTTGGCAATCTCCATGCTCGCCGACATCATTGCCGAAGAAGAAGTGGCGAACATGAGGCAGCCTTCGTCCATGAATCTATTAACATTGGTGACCACTTTGGCCGCATCATAGCCATTGTCCAGCCATATCAGCTCAACCGGGTAGCCGGCAGCACCATCGAGTTCGGCATTGACATATTCAATGGCGTCCCGATTGGCGTCCCCCATCGGGGCTCCCTTTTCGGCTGCCTTGCCGGTTGATGGTGTGGTTATGCCTATCTTCAGTGTCTTGGCTTCGCCGGGAGCACAGGCGCTGCCTAAAGGCAGCATGGCTACCATCAAGGCGAGGCAGATGAGTCCAGCAAATATCACGAATTTTCGGTTTTTCATCTTAATTCCTCCTTGAAGATTTAAGTCAGCCTCCTTTCTGATTTAATTCGTTACATTGTAATATATACCTCCTTTTTTGGCTAGTGTTTGACTAGTACGAGAATGGCCACAGGCGATAAGCGGACTTGAACAGGTTCCAGCGGTGGGCAAGTCCCCGTGGCTCAAGTATCAAAAACAGCACGATTATCAGGCCGAACAGCATCGGGGCGACACCGGTGGCAAATCCGGAGGGCAGGGCGGTGAAGGTTGACTCCAGCGAGGGCACCACCGCCACGGTTAACACCTGCTGGAGCAGGCGGATGAAGACTACCCCGAAGATAGGTCCCAGGGTGGTGCCCAGACCACCGATGATTACCATGCCGATATACAGTATGGATTCGGTCAGGGAAAAGTGCTCGGCGTTCATGAAGCCAATCCAGTGAGCCATCAGTGAGCCGGCTATCCCGGCCAGAAAACAGCCGATAAAGAAGGCCAGCAGTTTGTAGTAGAAAATATTGATGCCCATTACCTGGGCGGCCAGGTCGTTGTCCCGTATGGCAATGAAGGCTCTGCCGACCCTGGTCCGGGCCAGGTTCTTGGCAAAGAAAATAACCAGAATCACGATGCCGATGATGAGATAGAACTGGCTTGCCTCGCCGTGAAAGGTAAACCCCCCGATAGAAGCCTCGGGCACCGGTATGCCGACGAAGCCGCCGGTTACGGAAGACCAGTGGTTGATGACCCAGATGATGATGAACTGGGCGGCAATGGTAGTAATCGCCAGATAGAAGCCCTTGACCCGGATTGAGGGAATGCCGAAGATAAGCCCGACCAGTCCCGCCATCAAGCCGGCACAGATTAGGCCGACCAGGAACGGGAACTCCAGCCGGTGGGTCAGCACCGCTGAGGTATAGGCGCCCACGGCGATGAAGCCGGCGTGACCGACCGATAGCTGCCCGCAGTAGCCGGTCAGAATATTCAGTCCGGTGGCGGCAATAAGGGTGATGCCAATCAGGTTAGCCACGCTCAGCAGGTAGTTGCTCAGGTAGAGGGGGGCGGTGAGCAGGAGAACCAGAAAGACAGCCATTAATACCCACTGGGTCTTGGTGCGCAGAATGGCCATGTCCTGGGCATAGGTATAATTGCGCGTTCCACTCGGTAGCGTCATAGACTATATCCTCTCGATACGAACCTCGCCAAAAAGCCCGTAGGGCTTGATAATCATAACGATGATAATAATGATAAAGGGTATGATGTCTTTCACCCCCGCCCAGCCAATAACCGGGGTAAGATAGCCCCCGCCCAGGTTCTCGCAGAGCCCGATAATCGGTCCGGCGATAATGGCGCCGATAAACGAATCAAGCCCGCCCAGTATTACCACCGAGAAGGCCTTGAGTCCGGTTTCCACCAGCCCGTAGGTAATGCCACCGATACTGGAGACCAGAATACCGCCGATGGCGGCGACGAGGCAGGCAAACATCCATGACCGGGAGAAAATTCGGGTTACCGGGATACCACAGGCCTGAACGGCAAGCTGGTCATCGGCGGTTGCCCTCATGGCGATACCCATGCGGTGATAACGGAAGAAGAGGGTGAGCAGGATGAATACTATCAGCGAGATACCGGCTACCCAGACATATTCTTGAGAGACCACCGCCGGGCCGATATGGATGGGCTGGGTCGGGAAGAAACGGGGCAGGGCGGCCACGCTCTTGGGCCAGATAAGGGTTACCACGCCTTCAATAAAATAGGCCACGCCCAGTGTTATCGTAATCAGAGATAAAATAGGCTGGGCAATCAGAGGACGCAGGGCGAGTCGCTCGATTACCCAGCCCAACGCTAGCGAGAACAGGATAACCAGGGGGAAAGCCAGCCACAGGGGGAAATTGGCCTGGACCAGCATTCCGTAGGTAAACCAGGCAGAGAATAATACCAGCTGACCGAGCGCCAGATTGGCGACGCTGCTCGACTTCCAGACGACGACAAAGCCGAGGGCAATCAGGGCATAAATCATCCCCACCGCCAGACCGCTAATCAGGTACTGCAGTAACTCAGCCATTACGTCTCTGCCGAAACCTCCCTGACATTGATATCGGTGCTCACCACCCCTTTCCGCCCGTCGCGGTAGGTTACCGGAGCCTTAACCGTGATGCTCTTCCCGTCCTGATACATGGCGCTGATTAAATCGCGGTAGCGTTCCTCCATAAAGTCCCTTCTCAGCTTTCTGGTCCGGGTGAGTTCAGCTTCATCAGGGTCAAACTCTTTGTGTAGCAGCACAAATTTTCTGACTCTGGCTGACTCAGGCAGGTAGCTGTTGACCCGGACCATGTCTTTCTGCACCAAATCGGCAACCTCTTTCTTCTGGGACAAGTCAACAAAGGTGGTGTAGGGGATGTGGTTGCGTTCCGCCCACTTACCGACCATGGTGAAATCTATGTTCAGTATGGCGGAGACGAATTCTTTGTCTTTGCCGCCGATAACCATAGCATCCTTGATGTAGGGGCTGAACCGGAGCCGCCCCTCAATATACTGCGGGGCATACTTTACCCCCGAACTCAGCTCACCCAGGTGCTCCAGACGGTCCATGAAGATGAGGTGTCCCTTCTCATTAATATGGACGGCGTCTCCGGTATGGCACCAGCCGTTTATCAGGGTTTGTTTCGTTTTTTCGGGGTCTTTGTGATACCCCTTGAACATACAGTCACTTCTCACCAGAAGCTCACCGGCATCGGTTATTCTGACCTCGGTGCCCAGCGCCGGTCGCCCGACGCTCTCAAAGCTGATTTCCCCCTTGCCGTGTGAGGAGATAAAGCCGGCTTCGGTGCTGGCATAGTTCTGCCTCAGCTCAATACCGATGGCATGGATTAGCCGGAAGGTGTCCAGGCTCAGCACCGAGCTCCCGGTGACGGCAAACCTGACCTTGCCCAGCCCCAGCTGGTCTTTGAGCGGCCGGAACAGTAAGAGATAGGCCAACCGGTAAAGTGCTCGCCAGAACAGGTTGGGGGTCTTGGCTTCGAAATTAATATCCGCAATCTTATGGCCGATGGGCATGAACAGGTGATAGGCAAAGCGCTTCAGGGGGTGGGCATCAATCATCTTTACCTGAATCTCGCTGACCAGCCCTTCCCACTGTCGGGGGCCGTAAATGGCGAAGTTGGGGCCGACCTCGCGGGTATCCTGGGCCAGGGTTTCCGCCTCTTCGGGAAAGTTGAGCCTGGCTCCGGTCAGCAGATGGGGGATGGTGGCAAAGTAGCTGTCACCCACCCAGGCCGCCGGAAAGTTGGAAATCAGGTCATCATTCTCATTCAGGGGGTAACGGCTGATAAACCCCTTGGCAGTGGTTATCAGGGACTGATGGGTCAGTATGGCTCCCTTGGGCAAGCCGGTGGTCCCCGAGGTGTAGTAGATAAAGGCAGTGTCCTCTCCGCTGCCCTTGGCCGCATTCTGTTCAAACAGACCGGGGTGGGCTGCCTCGTATTTTTTACCCAGTTCGATTACTTCGGTAAAATTGATAAGAATGGGGTCATCATAATTGTGCAGGCCCTTGGGGTCCCAGTAGATGACCTTCTTCAGTGAAGGTAACTCGTCTTTAATCTGGAGGAATTTATCGGTCTGTTCCTGGTCATTGACGATGGCAAATTTGGCGTCGGAGTGAGTAGCGATGTATTTTACCTCAGATGGAATCGAGTCAACGAAAATTCCGGTGACAATGCCGCCGGCGGCCTGAATGGCGAACTCCCCCCAGAGCCATTCCGGCTCGTTATCCCCGATGATGCAGACCACATCCCCCGGTTTCAGACCGAGGCTGATTAGGCCCAGAGAGAAGTGTTTTACCTTCTGGTAGTACTCCCGCCAGCTATACCTCTGCCAGACGCCGAATTGCTTCATGCACATGGCCGGGCGGTCGCCCCATTTTTCGTAGTTGTGCTGGATGAGCTTTGGGATAGTATCGCACTTTTCCATAAGGCTAACCCCTGTTTTCCGATACAAAAATGCCTCCCGCCTGGGAGGCATTTTAGGCATATATTTACTAACTAGACTTGTTTAAGTTTATCGCAACGGCCCTCCCAAGCGCACCCCGGTGCGCTCGGTAAAGACGAATTTGGCTCTCTCCAAATAGTGCTCGGCAGTTAACATTACCCTCGACCTTCGGCCCGCTTCAAAGATGGGATAGTTTAGCACAATTAAAAATCCCCTGTCAATATCGGGGCACACGGCTACCGGCTGGGGCCTACCGGAATGGTGGTGCCGGTGGCTTTGGCGATGAGCTTGCCCGCCTGATTGGTCACCGTCATCTCGGAGAGACCGGCGCGCCGGCCGCTTTTCACCACCCGGCCCTCAGCGGTGAGCTCGTCGTCTTGCCCGGCACCGGCGATAAAGTGGATATTGAACTGGGAGGCGATGCTGGGGTAAGCCAGGGAATTGGAGGCATAGGCAAAGGCCTGGTCAGCCACCGCCATAATGATGCCGCCGAAGACCAGACCGTTGAAGTTCTGGTGTTCGGGATTTAACTTCATGGTTATCCTGGCATAGCCGGGCGACAGCTCTATCAGGCGCATTTTGAGGAAAGAGGCAATCGGCTCGGCTTTGGCTTTGGCGCTGAGTTCAGCCAGATTATCAGCAGCACTGTTTTCCTGTCCTGACATTTTATTCATTCCCCCTCATATCTTGCTATCTTGCTAACCTTCCTTGAGATGGATGCCCGGCATTTCCTTTCTGCCCTGCGTGAAGGCGCTAAGATTGATTTGCTTGAATTTGGCGGGCAGGTGCTGGGCGATAACTTCCTCCCAGGTACTGATGCTAAAGGGCAGCCGCAGTGAGGCACAGCCCAGCATGAATATATTAAGTGTCCTGATATTGCCCAGTTCTTTGACCCACTCGGTGCCATTGACCAGATAGAAATTAGTCTTCTGGCGCTTAACCAGTTTGGTTATCTCTTCATCGCCGGGATAAGTTTCATAACCGAGAATAACCGTCAGCGGGGGCAGAGCGAGATTATTGGCAATGACCGTCCCCCCGCCGCCGAGGTAGTAAGCCCACCGCGCCGCCTCTAGCTTCTCAAAGGCGAGCAGCATATCGGCCTCCCCCGGCCTGATTAGGGGGGAGAAGACCTGTTCGGCAACACGCACCTGGCTGACCACGCTGCCGCCCCGCTGCGCCATACCTCTGGTGTCGGTCTTCTTGACATCATAGCCGCTGGCCAGGGCTACCTCAGCGATGATATCGCTGGCCAGGATAATCCCCTGACCTCCCATCCCGGCAATAAGCAAATCTAGCTTTTTCACTTTGATTCCTGGGTGCTGCTCTCAGACTTAAAGACTATGGCCTGGCGCGGGCAGAGCTGCTGGCACAGATAGCAGGTGTCGCCGGTGCACAGAGTAGCCTCAATATAGACCTGCCCGTCGTCAATCTGAATGGCGGGGCAACCGAGGCGGAGACAGATATTGCACTGGTCGCACTTTTCGGTAGCAATAACCAGGGGCCTGGGGCGTGCCGCGGCCAGGTCGGGGCAGTCGCCACGGACGATAATCACCGAGAGCTCCGGGTTATCCAGCGCCGCCCTTACGCTGGTTCTCAGTGCCTTCAGGTCGAAGGCATCGACTACTTTAACATCGTTGACGCCGATGCCCCGCACCAGCCGTTCCAGCTCAACTGCTTTAGTCTTTTCACCCCGGGCGGTAACACCGGTGCCGGGGTGGCTCTGGTGGCCGGTCATGGCGGTGGTGTGGTTGTCTAAGATTATTATGGTTATTTCGCCTTTATTATAAACGCCGTTGACCACGCCGGTGATGCCGGAGTGCAGAAAAGTAGAATCGCCGATGACGGCGACTACTTTATTGCTGACCCCTGCCTTCTCCATGCCCAATGCCTGACCGATGCCGGCGCCCATACAGGCGCAGGTGTCCATGGCAAAGAGTGGGGGATAGGCGCCCAGGGTGTAACAGCCGATGTCGCCGGTAATAATCAGGTTTGATTTGGCCACTTTTTTCACCCTGGACTTCACCAGTGCGGAGCGCTGCCCCATACTGCTTAGGGTAAAGAACAGGCCGGTATAGGGACAGCCGGCACACAGCAGGGGCGGGCGTTGGGGCAGCTCCAGGGCGGGCTTGGCGGGCGGGGTTGGTGATTCACTAGGCAAACCAGCAACACGGCAGCTCTGGGCAATTATTTCCGGGCTTAGCTCGCCAAACCGGGGGATGAATTCTTTGCCGCTGACGGCTATCCCCATCGCCTGAATATTCTCCTGGAGAAAAGAACCGAGCTCCTCGATAACGATTACTCTATCCACCCCGGCAGCGAAGCGGCGGATTAAGTCCTGGGGGAGGGGGTAGGTCATGCCCAGCTTGAGAAAAGAGGCCCGCGGGAAGACCTCGCGGGCATACTGGTAGGCAACCCCGCTGGTGATTATACCCAGCTGGCGTTCACCCGGTAGTATCTGGTTGAAGGGAAAGGTCTCGGCATAGCCGGCCAGCCGGGTCAGGCGTTCCTCAATCAGCGGGCGCCTCAGCCGGGCATAGACCGGCAGCATGACAAACTTTTCCACATCGGGGGGAAAATTCGGCTCTCGACCGGGCACGGCGCGGCTGCCGGTTACTTTGACCACCGATTTGGAATGGGAGATACGGGTGGTGGAACGCACCAGCACCGGGGTATCGAATTTTTCACTGATGTCATAGGCGTAAGCCATAAAATCATAGGCTTCCTGGCTATCGCCTGGCTCCAGCAGGGGAACTTTGGCGAACTTGGCGTAGTGGCGGTTGTCCTGCTCGTTCTGGGAACTGTGGATGCCGGGGTCATCGACGCTGACCACCACCAGCCCGGCATTGACCCCGGTGGTCGAAGCCGCCATAAACGGGTCGCTGGCCACGTTCAGGCCGACCTGTTTCATAGACACCAGTGACCGGGCGCCGGCATAGGCTGCCCCCAGCGCCACTTCCATGGCCACCTTCTCATTGGTTGACCATTCGGCGTGGATGTCATCATAGCCGGCCAGAGATTCCAGAATTTCAGTGCTCGGGGTTCCCGGATAGGCGGCGGCTACCTTGGCGCCGGCGTGGTAGGCTCCCAGGGCCAGAGCCTCGTTCCCAGATAGTAGCTTTTTCATTTTGGCCACATTATAACATACCTGAGGCGTGCCTACCTAGTCCCACCGGCACCGCTAAACAGGGTGGGGGGGCTTATCATTGTATTGACAAAAGGGTGACTTATCACTACATAATACAGGGTAAAGTCTGACTAAGAGGAGGTAGAGATGCCGATCTATCTTATGCTTACCACGCTTACTGACGAGGGGAGAAAGGTGATTCAGGATGACCCGGAGAGCCTGAAGGACATTAATAAAGAGGTGGAGCATCTGGGGGTCAAAATCCTGGACCAGTATGCCCTGCTCGGTCAGTATGACTTCGTCAGTATACTGGAAGCGCCCAGCAATGAGGCGGTCGCTAAACTGGCCATCAGGCTCAGTTCCAAGGGAACCATGCAGACCCTGACCCTGGCGGCTATTACCCTTGATGCCCTCATCAAGACATTGCGCAAGAAGGAAACCCCCTGGTAGGGCTTTATTATCTTGGGCGCTACCCCTGTGGTCGGTATCACCTCTCTTAGCGAGGGTGATTGAAGAGGCAGGCTGATTTGGCCCTGCCTCTTACTGTGTGTCGCCGGAGGGCAAGTTAATCGTGAGATACCGCAAATTAGGCCGGACTGGTGTTGAGGTAGGCATCATCGGACTGGGCGCCGAATATCTGGAGTTTGCCTCCCGGGAGACGGTTATTTCGGTAGTCGATGAGGCGGTGGCGCAGGGGGTGAACTATATTGACCTGTTCATGTCTTCCCCCGGCGTCCGTGATAATTTCGGCATCGCTCTGCGAAATAGAAGGCACCGGGTTATGATTGCCGGTCACCTGGGAGCGGCGCTTAAGCATGGCCAGTACTGCCGGAGCCGGGATAAAAGCGTGAGCACTGAGTTCTTTACTGACCTGTTGACCAGGCTTCAGACCGATTATATTGATGTCCTTATGCTGCATTTTCTTGATGAGCCGGATGATTATAGGGTGGTCTTCGGTTCCGGGGGGCTTCTTGAGCTCGCCTTGAAGCTAAAGAAAGAAGGCAAGGCTCGCTTCATCGGCATGAGCGGTCATCGAGTGCCGGTGGCGCTGGATGCAGTGAATAGCGGCAGTATAGATGTGCTCATGTTCCCGGTAAACCCCGCCTTTGATGCCCTGCCCGGCGAGATAACGCTTGAGGCAGCCAAGCAGGGTGTTACCAGGGGCAGGGCTGGTCCGACGCGGAAAGAGCTGTATCAGGCCTGCGCCGTTCGGGGGGTGGGGCTGGTGGCGATGAAGCCCTACGGTGGCGGCGTGCTTTTTAATAGTGCCAACCCCAGTTCCATAGTGCTGACGCCGGTCCAGTGCCTTAATTATGCCCTCTCCCAGCCCGGGGTCTCTACGGTGGTACCCGGCTGTAAAAACGCCGCCGAGATGAAAACTGCCCTGGCCTTTCTGGAAGCCGGCGATGAGGAAAAAGACTACAGCGCCATCAGCGACAGCTTATTATGGAAGCTGAAGGGAAGCTGTGTGTACTGCAACCACTGTTTGCCCTGTCCGGTGGGCATTGATATCGGCATGACGATACGGCTGGCCGATACCGCCGGCTACCGGCTTGATGAGGCGGCGGTCGCCTACTATGAAGCCCTGCCGGTAAAGGCTTCCGAATGCAATGAGTGTGGTGAATGTGTCGAGCGCTGCCCGTTTGGGGTGGATATAATCGCCAGTATGAACCGGGCCGTTGCCGTATTCGGTAAGTAGTAGCGGCTACTTTTTTCGCCTCAGGGCTAAGGCTAAAAGCCCCGGTCCACCGTGGACCCCCAGCGCCGGGCCAATCTGGGTGACACTAATTTTCTCTACCGGAAAGAGAGCGCCCAATCGTGTCTTTAACTGGTGGGCGTGTTCCCGTCCCGTGGTGTAGGCAATGGCTAAGTCTTGCAGGGCGGCATTCTTTTGGGTAAACTCGTACAGCTTATCCAGCCCGCTGGCATAGGTGCGCGCCAGTCCCGCCCGGACCAGCTCGCCGTTCTTGAAGACAAACAGGGGCTTTATCTGCAGGACGCTGGTTACCGTCGCCGGGATTTTGCCGACCCGTCCCCCCAGCACCAGATACTTCAGGGTGTCAAAGATGCCCATTATGCGTATCTGGCTGATGGCTTCCCGGGCTTCCTCAATAGTTGCCGACAGGTCATTTTTTGCCCTGGCCAGCTCGGCGGCGGCCATAACTATTATGGCCAGGCCAACGGTGGTGACGCGGGAGTCAATAATTTCAATCGGGCATTTGGTGTTGCTTATCTCTTTACCCTGGAGGGCGGAATTACAGGTACCGCTGAGTTTAGAGGTGAGGTGTATGGATACAATGCTCTCCGCATCCCGGGCGCAGTCGGTATAGACTTTGGCGAAATCCTGGGGTGAGGGCTGGGAGGTGGCGGGGTGGACCGGTGAGGTCTCCAGCCGGTCATATAGTTCAGCTTTGCTTATATCCACGCCGTCGCGGTAGACCTTATCACCAAACCGGACATAGACCGGCACGATGCTGATGCCTAAATCTTGGGCAACTTCGGGCGAGATATCGGCGGTGCTATCGGTTACAATTTTTACTGCCATAATTTCCGGAAAATCTCTGCCTTTGGCTACTTAATCGGGCTGAATCCGGTGACATGGTATACGAAGCGGGGGGGAATGCCACGCACGGGCCGGTTAACCATCTTCTTCAGGTGGCACTTGCTTTTGTGCTTGTTCTCCAGTTCAATAACAAACATGTCCCCCTCACTAAGGGGGACATAGTCAATGAGAGTAAGTTCTCCCCACCAGTTGGTGGCGGCGGGGTGACGGTACAGCCGGTAGTTAATCCGGGCGATAAGCTGACCGTCCTCAAGTTTGTAAAGTTTGCCGATGCTCACGTGATTATCCGCTATGCTCCTTAGACACTTCCCCTATGTTAAAGCCCCCGCTCGCCGGCTGTCAATACCTCGGGACGGCCGGAAATCGAGTCTGTATGCCGTTGGGCCGTTTTTAGGTTTTGCTTTCGATTCGGTATAGTATGCGCATGGCAACTGCCCAGATCATGCCCAGATAACAGGCGAAAGCGATCAGAAACCAGTATACCGGCGCGAAACCTCCCAAAGTGAGCCCCATAGCGGCGGTAATAATGCCAATAGTGAGGAGAGTGTCCCCCAGGCCACCATAAAACCAGACCACCCCCGGCTTGGTGATGCACTGCATTAAGCCATTCATTGCCATGCCTCCTTTTCTTAATGTATACTTAGTGTATACCTGTTATACGCCCCCACCGGTCCCCCTGTCCATGCTTTCTTTTTGAGCCTGACCTAACTTTTGCTGACATTTGCCGTTATACTATTTAAAGAAACCGCGTATGCGAAAGGAGTAGCTATCGTGAAGAGAGTATTGTCTACTGTGATTGGCGTAACGCTTATTATGGCGCTGGGACTGACCAGTATCGGGTGCCTATCAGAACCAGCACCAGAGCCGGAATCCCCAGCTGGACCGGCGCCGGCAGCACCGGCCGCGTCCAATACCGGCACGGTGAAATTGCTGGTTACTGATGCCCCGCCGGGTGAGAACGTGACCAGCATCATGGTTACCGTTTCTGAGGTGGAAATTCATAAAGCAGTGGCGGAGCAGGAACAGGAGCAAGAGCAATCAGGTGATGGTGACCAGGCTCAAGAGCAAGAGCGGGAGCAGCAACAGGTCCAGCAGGGTGAGGGTGAGTGGATAAAGATTGATATCGCCGAGGATGCTGGCACCTTTGACCTGCTTGACATTAAAGGCATTGAGCAATTTCTGGGGGAGACTGAAGTTGCCGCCGGGAAATACACCCAGCTGAGACTAACTGTGGAAAAAATCGAGGTGGCTCTGGACGGTGGCAAACTGCAGCTGGCCAATTTACCCAGCGGCGTGCTCAAGTTTGTCCGCCCCTTTGATGTTGTCGCCGGCGAGACTGTCGAAATCCTGATTGATTTTGACGCCGACAGGTCGGTAAACGTAACCGGAGGCGGTAAGATTCAGGTCAAGCCGGTGGTCAAGCTGGAAATAAAGACCGGAGAACAGGCGGGCCAGACCGCTGAAGGTATAGAAGAAGCCGAAGAAATAGACTTTGAGGGGACTATTGAGACCATTGATGGTAACATCTGGACGATGACCGTTGGTGATGAGACCAAGACCATAGACGTCAGCGACGCTGAGATAGACGGTGAGCCGGCGGTAGGGCTTGAGGCTGAGGTTAAGGGTGTTATGGATGGTGATACCATCATCGCCAGCGATGTGGAGATAAAAGAGGCTTAAGAAGGCTAGCCCCAGAGACGGGCTATAATATATGAGAGGCTGAGGATTTAAATCCTCAGCCTCTTTGTTTATGCCCCGAGAGCGCGGCTAATTCAGCTGCCATATCGCCATATTCAATGCGGCGGCAAAGCTGACCCAGAGGATATAGGGCAGCAGCAGCGCTCCCGCCGCAGCCGAAAGCCGGAAAAACCGGAGAATGGTGAATAATATGGCGACCCAGAGCAGGGCAATTACAATGACACCGGCCAGAGGTGATTTAAGCCCGAAGAAAGCCACCGACCACAGCGCATTAAGAATCAGCTGGATGGCAAAAATGAGCAGGGCCAATTTTACCTCTTTTCGGGCCAGTCCCTGGCGCCAGATGATGAAGGCGGCTATCGCCATCAGAAGATAGAGGGTAAGCCAGGCCGGGGCGAATAACCAGTTGGGTGGGGTGAAAGCCGGCTTTTGCAGGGCGGCGTACCAGGTTGGAATTGCCGGGGTGGTAAATACGGAACCGATAAGTCCAGCAAGCTGGCAGGCGATAATACTTATCACCAGTTTAATGATGTCCTGTGCTCTCTGACTCTGCCACATGGCGTATCCCTCCTGACCGCTTTTTTTAAAACCTTCCTCCCCGCCGGGGAGGTTATCTGGCTTGCTGTCAGCAGCCGGGCTCGCCGGGATGACCACAGCAGCCCTGCCTTTTCCATATCTTAATAAAGTTGTTGCGCAGGACGAGGTAAAGTTTGCGGTGAAGCGGCATCGGGACTGACATGTTGGTGAAGTAGGCTCTCAAACTCGGCATCTGCATCCACCCCTCTTTATGGTTGCCACTTTAGACATCGGCTGTCTTTTTGTCAAGTTCATTCTGGCAACCTTCACCCTTGCTGAAGCCAAGTGGGGCAGGGCTGTGCTATACTACTTGCCATCTTAGGAAAAAGAGAGGGTGAATTTATGCTCAAGTTAATCGTCTTCGTCATCGTCTCTTCGGGTATTACCTGGTATTCCTGGCCGTATCTGCGCAAGCTGCGCTCACACGGTTTCTATCGCTTCTTTGCCTTTGAGTCTATCGTGGGTTTGCTCCTGCTGAATGCAAATTACTGGTTTGACCAGCCCTTCTCGGCGCTTCATATTATTTCCTGGATATTACTCTGCCTGGCAATAGTTCTGGTGATACCCGGCTTCTATCTGCTGCACCAGGTGGGCAAGCCGAAAGATGGCATCGAGGATACCACGGTATTAATCACGACCGGAATCTATAAATATATCCGTCATCCTCTCTATGGCTCATTGCTCTTCGTGACCTGGGGAATCTTCTTCAAGTCGGTGTCACTTCTCTCCGGGGGACTGGCTCTGGTAGCCACCGTTTTTGTCGTCGTCGCCGCCAGGGTGGAAGAGACAGAGAATATCCAGAGGTTTGGCGAGGCATACCGCGCTTATATCAAAACCAGCAAAAAATTCCTGCCCTTTTTGGTTTAGTGGGCTAAAGTGCTAGAATTAGGTCACCAGAAATAGTAGGCGAAGAGGAGGTTCATCATGACCTTTAAGGCGTACTATTTGACTGCGGAAGGCGAATTGAAGCGCGACCTGAGTCAGGCAGAGATTGTCGATGCCTTTCGGTCAAAGGAGGGTCTGCTCTGGGTTGACATTATTGAGCCCGCCGCCGCCGATGCCGAGTTACTGGAAAGGGACTTGGGCCTGCACCCTCTGGCCGTAGAGGACTGTCTCAGTGAACGGATTCACCCCCCCAAAGTAGACGATTTTGACGACTATCTCTTCCTCGTGGCGCACGGCATCAACTACGGGGTGGAGTCGGATGTGGTCGAGACCGCCGAGCTGGGCATTTTTCTTGGTCCCCATTTTGTCATCAGCAGCCATGCTTTCCCGCTCTATAGTGTGGCCGCCATCAGCCAGCTGGTTGAGCGTGATGGCCGCCCCATGAGGCGCGGGGCGGACTTTCTGGCCCATGCCCTGCTGGATGCCCTGATTGATAATGTCCTGCCTACCGTGGACAAGATGATTGAAGTGGCGGGCGATATTGAGGAAGAGGTAATTCACCAGCCCAGGCCGGCAACCCTGGAGGCTATCCTGAAGCTGAAGCGCTCCACCATGAAAATACACCGGGTGGTAGCGCCGCAGCGGGAAGTAATCAACCGCCTCAGCCGGGGCGAGTTTCCCCTGATTAAAGAAGAGGCGCAGCTATTCTACCGGGATGTCTATGACCATCTGGTGCGGATTGAAGACCTCAATCAGACCACCCGGGATAGCGCCGACAATGCCCTGTCTACCTACCTGTCCGCGGTGGCCAACCGCCAGAACGAGACGATGAGAGTCCTCTCCATTGTCGCCACTATCTTCCTGCCCCTGATGCTGGTTGCCGGTATTTACGGCATGAACTTTGAGTATATGCCCGAGCTGAAATGGTCCTGGGGCTACTTTGCCGTACTGGGACTGATTGGTACCGTTATTGCCGGTGCGCTGTGGTGGTTCTGGGCGAAAAGCTGGATAACCTGGGGACGGCGGCAGGTCAGCCGGGTGAGACCGATTGCGGTGGAGCGGGAGAAGCTGCGCAGTTATATCGGCCACCTGCCCAAATTGTCCACCAGCCGAAAAAATAAGTAAGCGGCGGGCGGAACGGCTCAGCCTATTTTTTGGCTGGCTGAAGGGCATAGGCGGCGGCGCCGAGCACGCCTGAGTTTGCCCCCAGCTCGGCACGGGCAAAGCGTACTTTCTGGCAGGTCTGCCGGAATGACCTCTCCTCAGCCACTTTGAAGGCGGGTTTAAGCAGTCGGTCGCCCATATTGGACAGACCGCCACCGATAACGATTAATTCTGGATTGAAGATGTTGATGAGATTGGCCAGCCCGATACCGAAGTAGTATCCCGTCCGGGCAATAAGCTCTTCGGCTAAAGCATCACCCTGCTCGGCGGCTTGCTGGACTGTTTCCGCGGTTACCTTGTCAATATCACCATCGGCGTAGCCCAGAATAGAGGTCTGAGCCCCCTGGCTGATTTTTCGTCTGGCTTCTTTGGAGAGGGCGCTGCCTGAAGCCAGCGCTTCCCAGCAGCCCTTGTTACCGCAGCGGCAGGGTGGCCCATCGGCATCGATGGTCATATGCCCCACCTCACCGGCGGTGCCGGATGAACCGGTGTAGAGCCGGTCATCGATGATAATGCCGCCCCCGATACCGGTGCTGATGGTGATATAGATAAAATTATGCGCCTCCCGGCCGGCGCCGAAGTAGAATTCACCCAGGGCGGCGGCGCTGGCATCGTTGGTCAGAAAGGTCTTTACGCCCAGCCCTTTGGCAATGTCGTTCCCCAGGGGGACATCCCGGCACTGGGGCAGGTGGGGGGAGGTAAAGAGAATGCCTTTCTCAGGGTCAGAAAGGCCGGCGGCACCGATGCCGACGGCGGTAAGCCCGTTAGCGCCGATGCCAGCCTGTTTCAGGGCGCGGTTGGCTGACTTCAGGATGGCTTGCACCAGCGCCGGGTAGTCTTGCGCCGGGGTCGGGCAGTAATTTTGGGACAGTATTTTGCCCTGCGGGTTGACCACGGCGGTCAGTATTTTGGTGCCACCGAGGTCAATACCCAGAACCAAAGGCTCAGGATTTTCCGGCATTGCTTAGCTTCCTGCTTCGGGCTATGAAGACGCTTGGGCCAGCCCCTTATGTTTTTCGGCGATGATACCGGCCAGGTTATCCAGGGCTTTGAAGTCCGCCTCCCGGGGTAGCCCCTTAATTATCACCGGCTCCAGGAGCTCCACCTTCAGGTTGGGCACCATGCTGATAATAGCCTCTTTCGCCCGGCTTCCCCAGCCGAAAGAGCCGATGATAGAGGCAAACCTGGTTTTGGGACGCAGGGCGTTGGCCAGGAAAGTGGCGTAGGCGACCAGCGGGTGCGGGCCAATCAGCACCGTGGGTGTGCCGATTACCAGCGTGGCGGCATCTACCAGCGCCATGGCTAGCTTGCCGATGTCAACCTGGCTGAGCTCAAATTGCTTTACCACCACCCCTCGCTGGGTCAGGGCTTCAACGAAGTAATTCACCATCTCCCGCGTGCTGCCGTGCATTGAAATATAGGGCAGGACAACGATGTTTTGCGGCGGGTCAAAGACCCAGCTGTGGTAAGCCTTGATAATAAATTCCGGCCGGCGGTGCATGGGGCCGTGGCTGGGGGCAATAAGCTCAACCTTATAGTCTTTTAATCTGGCTAAATGCTTTTCAATATTGGGGCGGAAGGGCATCATGATTTCAGCGTAATACCTCTTGGCTGACTCATAAAGCCGGCCCTCATCGCTGACGTAGAGCTCGCTGGTGGCCAGATGAGCGCCAAAGAAGTCGCAGGAGAAGAGTATCTTATCTTCCTGCAGGTAGGTCAGCATCGTCTCCGGCCAGTGCACCCAGCCAGCATGGACAAACTCCAGAGTTCTATCACCCAGCGAAACGGTCTCTTTATCCTCAACGGTGATAATCTTCGCTTCGGGAATCAGCAGCAGGTCCATGAGCAGGCCCTTGCATTTTGGGGTACAGATGACCTTCGCCGACGGGTATTTGGCCAGCACTCTGGGTAGCGCCCCGGAGTGGTCATGCTCGGCGTGATTGGTAATCACATAATCGATGGTTTTAATCTTCAGGCTGTCCAGACGGGCGAGCAGCACCTCGGCCATGGTGGGGTCAACGGTATCAATCAGGGCCGTTTTCTGGCTGCCCTGCACCAGGTAGGAGTTATAGCTGGTGCCATCGGGTAGGGGAATCAGTTCATCGAAGAGGCGGCGGTCCCAGTCAACCGCCCCCACCCAGTGAATCCCGGTTTTAATCTCCCTTGCTTTCATCTTTAGTCCCGCCTTTATTTTAGACTTTGCTCAGGGCAGAGGCTAAGTCTTCAATTAAGTCTGCCTCATCCTCAAGCCCCACTGACATCCGTATCAGCCCGGCCGAGATGCCGAGGACCTCTCTCTCTGCGGGGGACATTTTGAGGTGGGACATAGTGGCCGGGTGCTCCAGCAGTGTCTCCGGCCCGCCCAGACTTACGCTCAAGATGCAGAGCCTTATATTCTCCAGCAGCCGTCGGGCGCCTTCTTCGCCGCCGGCGACCGTGAAAGAGACCATTCCGCTGAAGCCCGACATCTGTCTGGCGGCCAGTTTATGCTGGGGGTGGGAGGCAAGCCCGGGATAGAAGACCCTCTCTACCTTGGATTGAGTTTCCAGCCATTGGGCTAGAGCCTGGGCGTTACGGGAGTGCTTTTCCATTCTGATGGGCAGGGTTTTGCTGCCCCGCACGATGAGCCAGGCGTTGAAGGGGTTCATTATCCCGCCCATCAAAGCGATGGTCTCAGCGCAGGACTGGATGAAATCTTTTTTGCCGACGATAATACCGCCCATGGTATCCAGGTGACCGCTTAGATATTTAGTGGCACTGTGCATGACAATATCGGCGCCCAGCTCCAGGGGGCGCTGGTAGTAGGGGGTAGCGAAGGTGTTGTCTATCATTAATTTAATCCCCTTTGCCCTGGCCAGACGGGCAATTTCGGCGATGTCAGCCAGGTCAAGCAGGGGATTACTCGGGGTTTCTAAAAAGATAAGCCGGGTGTTGGGCTTTATCTGGGCGGCTATCTCGGCGGGTTTGGTCTGGTCGGCAAAAGAGACCTCTATTCCCCAGTCAGGGAGTTTGGAGAAAAGGGAATGGGTGCTGGTGTAGATGCCCCGTGCCGAGATGAGGTGGTCTCCCTTTTGCAGCCGGGCGAATACGGCGGTGGCAATAGCCGCCATCCCGGTGGCGGCGGCCAGGGCGGCCTCGCCCTTTTCCAGGGCGGCTATCTTCTGCTCTAAAGCGAGGTGGGTGGGGTTGCTGAAGCGGGTGTAAGCATACCCCGGCGCTTCCTTTTCCAGGGAAGACTCGATGGCTTTTTGGGCTTCCGCAACGGTTTTGAAGGCAAAGGTGACCGTCTGATAAATAGGCGTAATCAGCGCCCCCTCAGAGTGGGATTGCTCACCGGCGTGGACTGACTCGGTATGGAATCCTTTCTTCATTTAGCTTTACTTCCCTCCTCGTTGTCTTGAGTCTCCTTGGCGCCGCGGGTGAAGTCTCTCAGCCTCTCCGCTAAAGCCAGCAGGCGTCTCTGGACTCTATCGTTGATAGAATTCGGCTGAAAGCGGCCGTCTTTGCGGCGCTTGCCTGCCTTTTGCCCGGTAAGTACCTCAATTCCCTCGTCAACGGTGCTTACCGGATAGATATGAAACTTGCCGGCGCTAACCGCCTCAGCCACGGCTTCTTTCAGCATCAGGTTTTTCACATTGGTGGCTGGAATAAGCGCGCCCTGTTTTCCGTTCAGGCCTTTAGTCCGGCATACCTCAAAGAAGCCTTCTATCTTCTCGTTGACGCCGCCGATGGCCTGTATTTCCCCCTTCTGGTTAATCGAACCGGTAACGGCGATACCCTGCTTTATGGGGGCATCAGCCAGGCGGGATAGAATGGCGTAGAGTTCGGTGCTGGAGGCGCTGTCCCCCTCTACCTCCTGGTAGCTCTGCTCGAAGACGAGCCGGGCGGACAGCGACAGGGGGGTGGTGCTGGTATATTTGTCGGCGATATAGCCGCTTAGTATCATGACGCCCTTGCTGTGAATCGGGCCGCCCAGTTTTGCCTCTCGCTCAATATCAATCAGCCCCTCCCGGCCCACGCCGACGCTGGCGGTTATCCGGGCCGGCTTGCCGAAGGTAAAATCGCCCAGGTCGATAACTTCCAGCCCGTTTACCTGCCCCGTTTTTTCGGCATCGGTATCGATAAAAATAACGCCTTTTTCTATCAGCTCGTTAATGCGTTGCTGGATAAGATTGGAACGGTACACCTTCTGCTCCAGCGCCTTGGTCAGGTGTTCGGCTTCGATAAGTGATTTCCCTTCTTCCTTTGACCAGAAGTTAGCCTCGCGGATAATATCGGCGATATCGGCGAATAGTGTGGACAGCTTTTCCTGGTCACCAGCCAGTCGGGAACTGTGCTCGATGACCTTGGCCAGGGCATCGCGGCTCAGGTGGCACAGCTCTTCGGCCTGGCACATCCGGCAGATAACACCGGCATAGTCTTTTAGACTGGCCCTGGTCTTATCCATCCGGTTGTCAAACTCAGCCTTAACCTTGAACAGCTCCTTGAACTCCAGATCTAGGCGCCACAACAGGTGGTAAAACATCGGCTCGCCGATAACGACTACTTTTATTTCCAGCGGCACCGGTTCGGGCTTGAGGCTTTTGGTGGTGACAAAGCCGAGCCGCTCACTTATTTCTTCAATGGCAATCTTGCCGTCACGAATAGTCCTCTTCAGGCCTTCCCAGGACTGGTAGTTGGTCAGCAGGTCTTCAATTCTCAATACCAGGAAGCCACCATTGGCCCGGTGCAGCGAGCCGCTTTTAATCATGGTGAAATCGGTATAAAGCGCGCCGAACTGGGCTTCTTTCTCAATGCGACCGAGCAGATTACTGAAAGTAGGGTTCAGCTCCAGAATCACCGGCGCTCCCTTTAGCTCCGAGTTATCCACCAGGACATTGACCTCGTACTTTTTCCAGACCTGTTGCCTGGTTGCCATCTGCATTGCCATCGCCTGGTTTGACTCGGGCGGTTTTGGTTCGGTTTTAAACTGTTCGAAGTTCTCAACCACATCCTCTTCCACTTCTTTCAGGTAAGCGATGACCTGGGGCAGCTGGCTGTATTTGCGCCCCAGGTCTTCAAATATGCGGCTCACCGAATAGCGGGCTACCTCGCGGTCGGTCTCGTCCAGCTGTTTTTCCAGGGAGCTCTCCTCCGCCCTTAATTTGGCAATTTCTCCCTGGAGCTCCGCGGTCAATTCGTCCCGGCTCTTTCTTATGGCATCCTTTTCCTTGGCGCCCAGCTTTTTATACGCCTCTTCACCCATCGGTTCGCCTTTGGCCGCCGGTACCAGAATCAGCCCGACCTGGGTCGTCTGCATGAGGAGTCCCTTTTCTTTCGCCCTTTTATCAAGGCGTTTAAAAGTCGTCTCTCTTTTGCGGGTGAAGTCCTTGGTCACCTCTGCTCGCCGCTCGGCGTATTCCTTACTGGTAAAAGCCTGAGCCAGGCTCCGCCGGGCGTTCTCCACGGTGTGTTTCATATCCTTTTGCAGCTCCTGCCCCTTGCCGACAGGTAGTTTCAGGGCTCGGGGGTAGTAGGGGTCGCGAAAGTTGTTTACATAACACCAGTCAGCGGCGGTGTCCTTTTTGGCAGCGGTTTCTTCCAAAAAAGATTTTATGGCCGTGGTGCGCCCGGTCCCGGTCGGTCCGGAAACAAAAATATTGAAGCCCGGTTTGACACAGTTGAGACCAAATTTAAGCGCACTGAGGGCTCTATCCTGACCGATAATGCCGCTTTTGGGCGTCAGCTCCGCAGTGGAACGGCACTGAAATAGCCCGGGGTCACATTTAAGCCTTACCTGTTCCGCAGTCAGTTCCTTGGTCATAAATCTCCTCCCTTGCCACAGCCAGGGGCTTTAGCGTCTGATATAAGCGTATTATATAATACCAGATATTAATTTGGGGCGTGCTATAATGGGGAATCATGGTGGAATGGCTGGAAATCTTTATCTTAACTTTTATTCCCCTTTTCATCGCTATTGACGCTCTGGGGAATTTAACCTTTGTCACCGCTTTGAGCAAGGGGATGGACAAGGCTAAGCGGCGCCGAACGATTCATATCGCTGTTTTCACCGCCGCTCTGGTTGGTCTTGCCTTTCTATTTTTCGGTCAATTTATCTTAAATGTGCTCGGTATTTCGGTAGGTTCCTTTGCCATCGCGGGCGGACTGATATTATTAGTCCTTTCCATCAAGTACATGACCACCGGTGAGATGGTGGAGATAATCAAAGAAGAAATGGTGGCGGTGGTGCCTATTGGTACCCCGCTGACGGTAGGTCCAGCCACCATAACCACCCTGCTGCTGCTGGCGACACAATTTCCGCTCTATCTGGTTCTGCTCTCTTTTGTGCTGAATCTACTGCTAACCTGGCTTATCTTTTTGCTGAGCGGTCAGATTGTCCGCTTTACCGGGCGGGGCGGGCTAATCGCAATTTCCAAGGTGTTCAGCCTGCTGCTGGCGGCGATTGCGGTGGGCATGATTATTCGCGGGTTAAGCCTGCTCGGTATACTCAGCGTTTCCGCTTAAGCAGGCATTAAGAAAGAGGTCGGGCTGGAGACCAACCTGAGAGATTATATCTGGCTGGGCCAAGTAAACCTGTAAGCCGAGTTCTGTACTCCGCAAAGCGGAGCGGTGACCATTTATCTAGCCCCGGTGTTACCACCGGGGTCAAGCAGCCAACCCGGGGACAGGCCGGGCGTCCTTGAGTCCCTCTATTTGGCCTTGCTCCGGATGGGGTTTGCCCAGCCGACCGGTCACCCGGCCGCTGGTGGGCTCTTACCCCACCATTTCACCCTTACCCCCCGGAAGGGGCGGTATGTTTCTGTGGCACTTTCCGTAGGGTCACCCCTCCTGGGCGTTACC
>CAZMTT010000003.1:0-45576 GCA_964569555.1 uncultured Dehalococcoidales bacterium
ACTATGGCACCACCTGGGACGACAGCACCCTGCTGGAGGAGGTAAAGCAGACCAATTTAGAGCGGGAGAAAAAAGATGGCCTCAAGCGTCACTTCCGCTATGACTGGCAGGAAGTAGCCCGCTACAACCCCGATTATCTCGCCTATGTTGAGGCGGAGCAGGAGCGCCTCGGCGAAAACCACCCCCTCTTTCTCAGCCAGTATCGGCTGATGCCGGTCCACGGGGGCGGCGGTTACCTCAGCCCCCAGCAGCGCTCGCAGCTTCAGGGGGAGCACTCGCGAAGGCACCACCCTGAGCCCGGTAGCATCTACATTGCCGGGATTGACCTGGCCGGGGAGGCGGAGACCGAAGAAGGCGCCAGCCTGAGAGCCCTAAAGCCACGGCAGGATTCAACCGTGGTTACTATCGGTGAGCTTGATTTCTCGGTGTGCCGTGGCCTTCAGAAGCAGCCCGGAGTTAAGGTGGTCGAGCATTACTGGTGGACGGGCCGCAGGCATGCCGAGCTCTATCCTCAGCTGGTTGATATCCTGAAATCGGTCTGGGGCTGCCGCCGCATAGTTATCGATGCTACCGGGGTCGGTCAACCGGTCAGCTCGTTTCTGAGGCAGGCGCTGGGGGCTAAAGTGTCTCCCTTTATCTTTACCGCCCCGTCAAAGTCGGAGCTGGGCTTCAATCTGCTGGCCGCCGTTAATTCAGGAAGGCTGAAGATGTACTGCGGCGATGGCTCATTAGAATATCAGCAGTTCTGGTCGGAGATGGAAATGGCCCGGAGTCAGTACCGTCCCAGCCAGACAATGAATTTCTATGTTGACCCGGCCCGGGGGCACGATGATTTCCTGATGAGCCTGGCGCTGCTGGTTGAAGCGGCCACTATCTATACCCCCCGCGGGGCCAGGGGTAGCCCGAAAACATTAAGCGGGGCCTAGGCCCCGCTTAAATTAGTTCCACCCCTTTTCAGAGGTGGAAAAAACCCGGTATGACTAGTATGAGTAGTAGGCGGTTCTCCGCCCCAGCCAGAAGCCGATAATCACCAGGAGAACGCCACCGAGTCCAATCAGGGTATACAGTACCCAGGTGGGCATGCCTTCCGCGCCGATAATGGTCGGGGCGCCGACATAGAATTCCCCGGCGCCGGTCCAGGCGCTCTCGTTAGAGGCAGCGTCCACCGCTCTTATCCGCCAGTAGTAGGGCTCTTCTTTGGTGCGTGATTCCAGCTGTTCGGCTGAAGTGAGGGTATACCCCGACTTGGTGAGCCCTTTCTTCTCCAGCACCATGGCACTGGTGGCAAAGTCTTTGCTGGTGGCAATCTGGAGGGTGTAGGTTACCGGGGAGCTGTCGTCGGTGACATCGTCCCAGTCAAAGCTGACCGGCTGTTTTGGTTTGGCTCCCATTTGCGGCAGCAGTGGCTGGGGTGTTTGCGGGGCCACCGACTCCATGGTGAAGGTGAAAGGCTTGGTGGTGGTGCCGTCACCTACGGTGATAGTGTGTTCTCCATACTGGCTAGCCGGGGCGTTGAAGATAACGGCAAATATGCCGCTGGCCTGGACGGTAGCCGTGGTTGCCTGAGTGTCATCGTACTTGATGATTATGGTGACTCCCGGGGTAAAGCCGCCACCACTTACCGCGATAGGGGTGCCGACATTACCGGTAGTGGGCTCAAGCTTGACCGTGGTAGCGGCGATGCTGAACTTTGCCGTCGCCGTGTTATCATCCTCGTCGAATGCCTCCACATCATAGCTGCCTGACGCTACCGCCGGCACGGTAAAGTCAGCATCAAAGTTGCCGTCGCTATCCGTCGTGCCGCTGGCTAGCTCAGTCCCGTCAAGGTAGACGACAAAATCGGTCCTTTTGGCGAAGCCGGTGCCACTTGCGGTTGCCGTCTCATTGGCGTTGGCTTCGGTTGGGCTGAGGGTTAAGGCCGGCTCTACGGTAAAGGTTTCCTCGGGTTCAGCACCGGAATCCTCACCCAGAACTTTGATGGTGTGCTCCCCGGCGGTGCTTTCCGGGATAATGATGGTGCAGTCAAATTCACCGCTGCTATTGGTATCGGTATCACCGCTTTCAATATCTATCTCATCACCATCGTATTCTACGATGAAGTCCTCGCTATCGCCGAAGTCGACACCGGAAATATCCACCTCCGTGCCCGTCGGGCCATCCTCGGGGTCAATGGTAATCTCGCCACCACCGATAACGGTAAAATCGGCGATCGCCCTGATTCGGAGGCTGCCGTAGCGGGTAACATAGATGTAATGGGCGCCTGGGGTAACATCTTCGTCATCATCCCCGTCGTTCATGTCCGCAGGCACCTTGAAGTAGGTATCAATCTCGCCCTCATCGGAGTCTCCCTCATAGCCAACCCTGACCGTTTTCACTAGTTTGTAGGTATTCACCTCGGTACCGATGTCATCGCTGGTGGAGGCGTCGTCCAGGGCGAAGTAGATATCCACAAACCGCTCAGTATCGGTGGTACTGGCCGTGAAATCTTCACCGGTGATGTCAATCCGGTCACCGATTTCACCCTCTTCCGGGTCAATTGTAATATCTCCGGCTAGGGCGGGTGTTGCCGGGATGACTGCCATCAGCAGGGAAAGAATCAGGGTAACGGTCAATATTCGCCAGATTTTAGTGTGTCTCATTTCCTTTTCCTCCTGGTTTGGTTTAAGTTGTCATTTAAGGCACTAGTTACGGTCGGTAATAGGCGGTTCTCCTTCCCATCCAGAATAGTAACAGACCAATCAATATGACCCCCAGTCCGATCAGGGTAAAAAGAACCCAGCCGCGCAGGGCGAAGGGGGCGCTAACATAGAACGACCGTGGCGTTGACCACAGGCTTTCGTTAGAGGCACCGTCTACCGCTTTCACCCGCCAGTAGTAGGGCGCTTTCTTGCTGACCGGCGCCAGCTGTTCGTCTTCAGTGAGGGTATATTCTGATATGTTGAGTCCGGCTTTTTCAAAGACTACGGAATCGGCGGGGAAGTCTTTACTGGTGGCAATCTGCAGCGCATAGGTCACCGGAGGGCTATCGTCGGTGACATCGGCCCAGTCAAAGCGCAGCGGTGAGTCTGCCTTAACCCCGGTCTCGGGTAGTTGTGGCGCTGGTGCCGGTGGTGCCTCCGACTCCATAGTAAAGATGAGCTGAAGGGCGTTGCTGCCGTCACTTGCCGTTATCACATGCTCACCGCTGACACTGGCCGGGACATTGAAGGCAACCGAAAAGCTGCCGCCGCTACCCGCCGTGGCCAGAGCTATTTCCTGGTCGTCATAGTTGACGGTTACTGTCTTGCCCACCAGGAAACCGGCGCCGCTAACGATGAGCGGAGTGCCGACGTTGCCCGTGGTCTGGCTGAGAGAGACCTCAACAATGGTGAACATAGCCTTGGCCGAGTTTCTTGCTTCATCCTCTGCCTTTACCTCGTAGGTACTGGACTTCATTGACGGTACTTTAAAGATAACCTCAAAGCTACCGTATTCACCGGTCTTGGCATGGGCGACCTCGGTGTTTTTGAGGTAGATGGTAATCACGCTCCTTTTGGTCAGACCGTGTCCGGCAGCGGTTATGGTATCAGCTACCGCTCCTGAGGTCGGGTCCAGGGTAAAGGACGGAATCACCGTAAAATCGGCTTCCGCGGAATTGCCTTCGGCACCCACGCCGCTAACCTCGTGCTTGCCGATGGCACTCTCCGGAATAGTAAAGCTGAAGCTGCACTCACCGGTAGCACTGGCGGTGGTCGTGCCTAGCTTTGATTTAATCCCGTCGTAGCGGTAGTAGAAGGTTACCAGTTTTTCCACATAGAACCCCTTGCCCTCAAGGGCTACGGTGGTGCCGACGGCTCCCTGGGTGGTGTCCAGCTTGATTTCGGTTTTGGCGATGATAAACGAACTCTGGGCGATGATAAAGTCAAACTCGCTTTTGACCGTAATCCAGGTTCTCCCCGGTGACGCACCGGCCGGGATGAGAAAATTAAAGCTGAAGCTCCCCGTTTCCGGCACCGTTAGCTCAGCCGTCTCGGTATCATCAAACAGTATCGAGACGGTATCACCAATATAAGAGTCAAAGTTGTTTCCGGTTATGGTCACCTTGGTCCCGATGGCACCTGAGCTTGGCGATAGGGTAATTAGTGGTGCCGCCAGGGCTGGTGTGGCCGGTATGACCGCCACCACCAGGGACAGGATTGAGCCTAGAGCCAGAATTCTAAGGGCTTTACCGTACCTCATCTGACCATCACCCCCTTGATACTCGCCGCCTACTTTATCAGCCTTTTTCGGGCACCACGCGTGGGAACATAGGTTCCGGCAAAGTTATCCAGGACATCTTTATTGATTAGCCAGGTATTGTGAATCTTTACCGCCGGCAGGTCCCCCTGTCGGCACAGCCGTTTTACCGTCTCGGGATGAATCTTGAGACGGTGGCCGGCCTCAATGGTGTTAAAGTAATCATTCCAGGGTTCCATAACTTACTACTAAAATATTGCTTTGTCAAAATAATAATACAATAAAACACTTTTGTCAAGTGCTGGTGACAAAATACCCTTGACGCAGTAGAACATATGTGCTATTTTAGTGTTGCCGAGTTTAGACGCTATGCGGGCAGGTTTGGGCTATGGAACCGGGGATAAAACGAGATGAGCTGGATTTGCCACCAGAGTACTGCCACTATCGTGATGAGGGTTGCGAGCTTGCCCGGTCTTGTCTTAATTGCCCCTTCCCCAAGTGTATCTATGATGAGCCTAGAGGCAGGCAGCGCTGGCTTAAGGGACAGCGGGATGGGGAGATAGTGCAACGATTCTATGCCGAGGGTAAGGGGGTAAAAGAGCTGGCCCTTGTCTTTGGCGTCAGCCGGCGAACCGTACAGAGGGCTTTGAAGAAACGCATCGCCGAGTTCTGCCAGCAGCCCCTTTAGACCTGACTGTGGGAAAAGAAAAGATTAAAAAGATTAAGAGGTAAACAATGGGTGAAAGCTTCAGTCCGACCGTATTAAACCACCGGGATACCGACCGCATCAGGGGTTATCAGGAGTTACTGGATTTCTACCAGGGTGTTCACTGGCAGGGCCGGGAAAAGTGGGGGGAGAAGCACCTTACCTTTAACTATGCCAAGGTTTTCATCGATAAGATTACTTCCTACCTGATGTCGGGGATGAACTTTGTCGTTGAGGCGGTAGAGGACTCAGATGAAGCCAGGGAGAAGGCGCGCCGCGCCGAGCAGGTGCTGCACCGGATAAATGAGGAGAATAACCTGGAGCAGATTGACCTTGAGACCGAGATTGATTGTGCCATCCTCGGTGATGCCGGCTACAAGGTTATCTGGGACACGGATGCCAAGCGGGTGAGGGTTACCGCCCCCGATGTACAGGGTATCTATGCCTGGTGGTCGGGTGATGACACCTCACACCTGTGGCGGGTCGCCTCTAAATATAGCCTTTCCCGTGAGGAAGTCGAGATGCTCTATTCGGTGAAGAGCAAGGCGAAAGCGGTGACCGTTGTCGAACTGTGGACGGACAATGACTTTGAACTCTATTTGGATAATAGCTTGGTGGACCGAAAACCCAACCCCTACGGGTTTATCCCCTTTATTCTCTATCCCAACTTAAGGGAGCCGAAGAAGTTCTGGGGTATCTCTGACCTGCTCCAGATTATGGAGCCGCAGCGGGAGCTTAACCGGGCGATGAGCCAGCTCTCCCGAATACTGGAGCTATCCGGCAACCCGATTGCGGTACTGGAGAATGTGGAGGAATCAGAAGATATCGCCGTCAGACCGGGGGCGGTCTGGAATATCCCCGAGGATGCCAAGGCCTATCTTTTAGACCTGCTTCAGGGTGGCGGGGTCGGCCTGCATATCGATTACATCAATTTGCTCTACCGCACCATGCATGATATCTCCGAGTCCCCCCGCTCCGCCTTCGGTGGCGCGGAGCGGGACCTGTCGGGGGTCGCCATGGAGTTTGACCTCCACCCCCTGCTGCAGAAGGTGCGGCGCAAGCGGATTATCCGCACCGCATCTTATAACCGCCGCAATACTCTTATCCTGAAGCTGGTGGAGAAGTACCAGGGGGAGGACTTCGGTAACTACCGCCTGAGGGTAGTCTGGGGTCCGGTCCTGCCTCAGGACAGGACGCGAATGGTGGCTCATGAGCAAAGTTTAGTCCAGGCCGGGATTCATTCCCGGCGCCGGGCGATGGATGAAATCGGGGTGAAAGACCCTGAGGCTGAATTCAACCGATGGCTTGAGGAGAGAGAGAACATCCTCAGGATGAATAAAGAGCTTGACGCCAGGTCAGTCCGAGGCGGAGCGAGAGAGAGAGCAGTAACATCTCTGGCGGCCGGCGTTGAGGAGTAAGTTCAGGAGGTGAAATTTGCCTGAAGATGAACTGAAGCAAGACCATAGTCCCGAGGGGGGCGAGCTTGAGGAACTGAAAGCCAGAATTGCCGAGCTGGAGGGGGCGGTGGCGGAAAAAGAGGCGGCGCTCAAAGGCAAGGATGGCCGGATTGACGAGGTAGAGCAGGCGGTAGCCGAGAAAGATAGCCAAGTGGCTACCTTGAAGCAGACTGTCGCCGAGCTGGAGGGAGCGCGGAATAAGGCGCAGGATTCTCTGGTTGAGGCCGTAATCAGTTACCGCAATGTGGTAGTTCAGGCTAACCCCGATATTCCCGAGGAGCTCATCAGCGGTGACACTATTGAGGCGATAGACCAGTCGGTGGTCAATGCCCGGGAGCTCATTAGCCGGGTAAAAGAGGGAATGGAAGCCGAGGCTTCTAAGTCTAGATTCCCCGCCGGCGCACCGCCCAGGATGTTGCCCGACCTCACCGCCCTTTCTCCCCGGGAGAAGATTCAATACGCAATTGGAGGTAAAAATTAAATGGCTTTAACCCTAGCTGAAGCAAGCAAATTGTCCAATGATATGCTACTGCAGGGGGTGGTGGAGACCATCGTCAAAGATTCCCCGATACTGCAGCAGCTGTCCTTCGTTGAGATTGTCGGTAACGGACTGACCTACAACCAGGAGAAGACCCTGCCCAGCATCGATTTCTATGATGTCGGTGATGCCTGGGCTGAGTCCACGCCCACCTTTGAGCAGAAGACAGCCAACCTGAAAATTATGGGCGGTGACGCCGATGTCGATAACTTCCTCAAGGCGACCCGTTCTAATCTGCAGGATCTGGAGGCAGCCGTGGTTGAGCTCAAGGCCAAGGCGCTCAAGGATAAGTTCGAGGAAAACTTTATCTATGGCGACTCGGTCACCAATGCCAAGCAGTTTGACGGGGTAAGAATGCTGATTGACACCACCTCGGCTTCCGACCAGGTGATTGCGGCCGGGGCGACCGGGGCTACCCTCACCCTGTCCATGCTGGATGAGCTGATTGACGCCGTGAAGGGGGGCAAGCCCGACCTGCTCCTGATGAGCCGCCGCTCCCGGCGTAAGGTCAACGCCTTGGTCAGGGCTGCCGGCAGCATGATGGAGACCGACCGGGATAAGTGGGGCAACTTCGTCCAGTTCTGGGACGGCATCCCCATCGGGGTCAATGACTGGATACTGGATACCCATGTGCTCACTGGGAGCGTTGAGACCGCCACCACCGGTGGCACCTGCTCCACGATTTATGCCTTCCAGATGGGGGAAGGCGCCCTTTGCGGGCTAACCGGCCCGGGACAGCTGACCGTAGAGCCGATTGGCTCCCTGGAGACCAAAGATGCTTCCCGCACCAGAATTAAATGGTATGTTTCCCTGGCCCTGTTTAGCTCAATCAAGGCGGCGGCACTCATTGGTGCCCAGGACTAGATTAGGCTGGCGGTTGAATTTTGGCAACCGCCACCCAAGCCGGGATGGGAGAGCTGGGGAACAGACTCCAGCCTCCTGTCCCGAATAAGGAGGAGATGATGATACCGGCAGTAATTGAGCATATAGAGCACCCCTTTGCCAAGGGCAACCTGACCTCGGACGGAGTCCAGTGGAGCCCGGAAAAGACGACCTCTGGCGATGACTATGAGGCGGTGGAAGAAATCACGGTCAGCCCGCCGGTACTGGGGGCGGTTATCGAGTTTGAGTTCGGGCTTACCTGTGCCGTCAAGTCCAGCGGCACTACCGAAGCGGTGCTCTTCAAGTGGCAGGCACGCAATAAGGGCGGGACCTGGGTTGACCTTCACGACGCGGTAACCTATTCCGCCGATGCCTCAGCCTATAAGGAATACACCTATAACGGCCGCTTTAAGCCGGTGGCTAACTTCAGTGCCATCCCCTTTGACCTCCGGCTGGCCGTCAAGTCGGGTTCGGCGGCGGGCGAGAATGCCGTCGCCAAGACCAAGAACTCAAGCTATATCAAAGTAATCTATGCCGCAGCGTGAGGTGTGAAGTGAACTTTATCTATGACCCTAGCCTGGTGCTGTATCTGCCCCTGTATGAACTGGACGGCAATAGCATCGTGTCGCGTGATGCCTGCGGGCACTTAAGTTCGGTCAATGGGGCGCTCTGGCGACCGTATGGCCGCTATTTTGACGGCATTGATGATTACATTGAGGCGGCAATTGCCGAATTAAATTTCACCTCGGAAGACTTCTCTATTGAGGCGTGGTTCAAAGTAGCCCAGGTGGGGGCTGACCAAGTTATCTTTTGCAGGGGGGAATATCAGGTTGGGGGATACTATTTCTATGTTCATAGCGGGAATTATCTAACTTTTATTACCAATCAGGCGGGGGCAGCTCAAAGCTCGGGAAGTTCTGCCTTTGTTGCTGTAGACACCTGGTATCACACGGTAGTAACCCGCAGCGGGGCATCGGTTAAAATATTTGTAAACGGAGTTGAGGATACCGCAGCTGCCGGTAGCCACACCGACCCCGTAAGTAGTGCCCTAACAGTAAAAGTGGGTATCTCCTGGACAAACGCTTGGGGCGACTATAAGGGCAACATTGGCGAAATCAGGATTTACAACCGAGTTCTGACCCCCCAAGAGATACAGCAAAATTATCTAGCGACCAAATGGAGGTACCGATGAAGTATAGAGTCAAGCTTGATTTGCCTTTTGCCGAGGAAGCCGATGCCCGCGCCTTGATGGATTTTGCCGCCATGCTGGCGAGTAAGGCAGTGAGCATCAACGAGGGTGAGCCGAATGAAGAAGTAGCTTATGCCGAAATCCACCGGTGTCGGCACGATGAAGGCAAGCCCTGTGATGAACCGGAGCGGATAGTGGTGAGAAAGGGGTAACCGAAAATGAACCTGACCGATATGAGAGCTATCGTCCGCCGTGAACTCCATGACGAGGATGCCGAGAACTACCGCTGGAGCAATGACGAGCTGGACCGGCATATCGCCCACGCCGTCAAGGACTTCTCGCCGGCAATTCCCGATGAAAAGAAGGCGACCAAGGCGACCACCTCCGGCTCAAGGGAGATTGATGTCTCTGATTTAACCGGGCGCATTCTGATTGAAGCCGTGGAATACCCGGTGGACGACTTCCCCCAGAGATACCAGCGCTTTTCGTTGTGGGCCGATGTCCTGACCGTCCTGGGCACTGAAGTCCCCGATGGCTCAAATGCCTATATCTACTATGGTCAGCTCCATACCCTTGATGCCAGTGGCTCGACCATTCCGGCGGAGCATGAGGAGCTGGTGGCAACCGGTGCCGGCGGCTATGCCGCCGTGGAGTGGGCGGTCTATGCCATTAATCAGGTCAATGTCGGTGGCACCGAGACGGCTCAGGATTTCCTTAACTGGGGCAAAGCCAGACTAAACTACTTCAGGGCTGAGCTGAAGCGGCTGGGGAGGCGGAACCGAATCAGAGCCCGCACTCTCTATAAGCCCTACCTCCCGCCGGTGTCAAAATCAACCGACTACGGCCCCTAATTTAAGGAGATAGTTATGACGGTAAAAGAAGGACTGGTTAAGACCAAGGAAGGCTTGCCTAAAGAGGCGTTTGCTACTGTCGCTGACGCTGAAGATACCGATAGCTGGAAGCTTCCCCATCACAAAAAGAGCATCTTCCGCGCCCTGAAACAGAAGCTGGATATAGAGAAGACGGTTGACTGGGAGCGGATGCCGGCGGCGGTGGCGGCTCTGTCGCGCCGGGGTTATCGCGGGCAGCGGGTGGCCGCCAGCCCGGAAGAGATTCTAGCCGCCGCCAAGCACCTGGCCGGGCACTACCGGCAGGCGGGTAAACCGTTGCCGGATACGCTGGCGGCTCTGGTGTGAGGGGGAGCCGTGGCCAGGATTTATCGTTTCCTGTGGTCAAGGCTGGGCGGTCGTCCCTGGACCTATATCCTGCGCGACACCTGGCATAAATTCGAGGGCCTCTGGATTATCGCTCTGGTCGCCATCGGTGCTCTGCTCGGGCACTGGCTCTGGGGCTCGGTCTTCTGGTTTATCCTGGTCTTTGCCCTGGGCTATATTGCCGGCCACCTTTTCTGGGGGACCAGATATATCCCCGGTCAGCGGGAGGAAACAAGGGAGTAGTAATGCGAAGCTTATCATCAACCCTGCTGGCGGCTCAGCGGGAAGCCAGCCATACCCCCTATGTCAAGCTGGAAGCCCGGAACCTGATTTCGGGGGTGGTCAGACTTGACTGGACGAGGCTGTATAACGGCAGCGAGGACAACTACTACCATGCGGTAACCATGCCCGGCGACGGCTCTCTGGTCAGGGCGCGGATAACTCCGTCCAGCGACTCCAGAAAGCTCTACCGGCAGCGGGTGGCTAATCCGGGAACGGAATCTGATTTCAGCCAGTGGGTTTATACCAATCAGTATGACGCCGCCGTGGTCGCCTGCGCCTCACTGGGGGCGGAGGTGAGCATCTTCTGGATAGACGGGGTCGGTCGGGAGGTTTACCGCATCAAGAGCACTGACTACGGGGTCAGCTGGGGAAACCCGGAGCTGATTGATTATACCCCCTCCACCGCCGCCTATGGCCTGGCGGCGGCCTACAAGCCTAACGGTGACCTGGCTCTCTTCTTCACCGACCAGCCCACCCTGTATGTCAGGCAAAATATTGGTGGCGAGTGGCAGTCAAGGTCATCCTGGGACAAGACGACCGGTGATTTGTCCGGGGTAGCCTGTGTCTACGATGGCGACTGGCACCTGTGTGTCAGCGGTAAAGATAGCGCCGGCAACTATAAGCTGTGGAGCCTGATTTACGGTGACGGCGGTGATGTCGCCGCCGGTAGCTGGTCAGACCTGAAGGAGTTTGCCTCCGCCACGGCCGGTGGTGACTTTGAGTACTACCGCGTCTTTATGGACAAGCCCGATGTCCACCGTCTCGGCTATGTGGAGAAGTTCACCGGCACCCAGGGCTACCAGCGCCCCTTTTTCACCTACACTGTTGGCGGGGCCAGCTTCATTGATAACCTGTGGCGTGAGCCGGTGCCGTTAAATATGGCCAGTAACTACGGGCTGGCCATGGCTCATTACGGCGACTATGCCTGGTTGTCCTGCCCTGGCGGCGTCTGGCGGGCTAAGTTAACCGAGGAGAAGCTTGATTTGTCCGCCGACCTGCAGTCGTTAAGGCAGGAGATTGCCCCGACCGGCGGCAGCCTCACTATTGAGTTGAGAAATGACGACGGGCGTTACGCTTCGCCGGGGGAGGGGAGCCTGGGTGTGCTTGATATTGGTGCTCAGCTGGACTTCAGCCCGGGCTACCGTACTACGGCCGGTAGTGAGGTCAGCTCCGGGCAGAGCTTTCTGCTGGGCGCCTACGAACATACCTCTGCCGGCGGTAAAGCCAGCCTGGTGCTCTATGCTACCGATGGCTGGGGGCTGGTGGAGGCCTGGCGCGCCCGGCACCAGTTCCGCTGGAACAAAAGCAGTGACCAGATGTCGGTGAAACAGCTTCTTGAGTTCGTGCTGGCGCGGGCCGGGCTGAAGCTGGAGGTGGTTTCCCAGTCATCGGTCGTCACCGGTTTCTACCCCGATTTCACCATCGGTCCGGGTAACCAGGGTGAGGCGGTCGTCAGCAAGCTGCTCTCCTTCGTCCCCGACCGGATATTTATCGAGGGCAGTAAAGCCTATCTGGTGAATCCGCTATCTACGGGTAGCTCGGTCTACAGCTACGGCAGCACCCACCCCGTTCTAGCTGGTGAATACCGGCGGGGGGCGTGGTGGCTTAACCGGGTGCAGGTGGAGGGCTATGACACCCTAGCCAGCCAGGCGATTATTGTCGATAGCTTCGCCTGGGATGAGATTGAACGGCTCTATGACCGGCTGAGGCAGGTGGAAGATAGAAATATAGATACCGTGACCAAAGCCGAGCAGCGGGGGGAAGCCTGTTTACGGGGTGCTGAGATTGAATCAGCCGGCGGCGCCATTATCATTCCGGTTAACTGCGGTCAGCAGCTCTATGATGTTGTTGATGTCACCGATGCCAGGGCCGGGCTTGAGGCGGCCAGGAAGCGGGTGCTGGGGCTGGTTTTGCGCTACCACCCGCCGCGGGGTGAATATGAGCAGAGATTGTCACTGGGGGCAGTATAGAGAAGGAGACTAAAGAAAATGAGCTTGCGGAAGGCAATACTGAGGAGCTTCAATTCGGGAGACTATACTGCCACTGTCCGGCTGGCGGGTAGTTATAAAGCCTACCTGACCGGTGTCGCCGTAGCCAGAAATCTGCCCGCCTCGGAAATGGCACTGGGGAGAAAAGTAGCTGTCATCTTCTTTGATGAGCATAACCCCAAAGAGGCGGTGGTAGTGGCGGTTTATACCTAAATCTAGCCGGCGCCGAATATCGGGCGCTGGTCATCGGGGGTATTGGGGCGGCCCCTGACGCACCCCGGCGGGAACTTGGCTTTCTTCAGTATTTCCACTTCTTCAACTTCTTCCGCCGGCGCAGCCTCTTCGGCTACCGGTTTACCCTTGCCGATAGATTCCACCAGGTGGGCTAGCACCCGGTTCTGCTCGGCGGCGCCCTTCTTCAGCTCTTGAGACGCTTCGGCCAGCCCCTGGATGGCGCTGGTGTGGCTCTTTAGGTGTTCGGCGTATTCGGAGATGGCGGCGGCGAAGCTGGTCAGGGCCTGCTGGGTGGACTCCATGCCTTTTTCGGTGGTATCCAGCCTTTTGGCGAGTTCTTCACCAGTGTGCACGCTGGCATTAATTACCGGGGCGAATAGCCCGCGGTGCAGTGTCTTCCTGGCCCAGCCAATCTCGTCAGTATAGAGATAGAGGGTGAGCAGTGAAAGGGCGGTAATGATGAAGATTAGCCCCTGGTCGCTCTGGAAAAAGAGAAGCGGGAAGCCAAGATACGGGATCTGCCGGCTGACCGCACCCCTGAGGTCTTCGGGGCGCACCGTAAACGGGTCTTCACCGGTATTATCACCCTTGGTGCGGAAGGTTACCCCCTGCTCTGAGGAGCGGACCTGTACTACTCGGTGGGCGACGATGGGCGGGTAGTTATAGTAGTCCCGGACTGCCGCCGGAACGGAAAAGACGATGATATCCCCGACTTCAATGTCATCGGGCATTACTTCCGAAATCAGAATAAGGTTACCGGCATGGAGCTCCGGCTCCATACTGATACCGTAAATTGCCATGAAGGGCATGGTTCCCCTTACGGAGAGGAACCCGGCCACACAAACGGCGACTACTACGACCAGCACTAGTGCCCGTTTCAGAGGACCGTTACCGAAGAGAGTTATTCCTTTCATGATATTCTTCATAGTTTAAATTTAGCACATAAGTATAAAGACGGGCATAAAAATAATAAAGACTTCGTAAAGGTTCCGTTAAGGTTTCGTAAATAAACAGCTTCATTCTCACCGCTGAGTAACCTCACAGTATAGCTCCGGGGTTATCGTATAGCCGGCGGCCCATTCACTGGGCTCGCGTGAAGTGAGGCGGTAGTCACCGCCGGTAACCGAGAGGGTATAGGGGCCGCTGGTCGCCCCGTCAATGCTGAAGCTGGCTACCCCGTTCTCCAGATTGAGCAGCCGGTAGTTGGGCGTCTTGCCTGCCTCAAGCGAGCCCTCCAGATACAGGTTCATATTGAGATATTTATAGGCTTTGGTCAGGTTATCGGTATTGACCAGATAGACCCTCACCAGCAGGTCACCGCTGTAGTTGGGGTGGGGGTTGATATCAAACAGGTCATCGGTGGGCGTGTTACCGATGAGGGGCGGGGCTTCAAAGCCGACCTCGGCATAGACCTGGGTACAACGTGCATACTCTCCAGTGAGCGGCCTTTGTAATGCCACCCCGATTTGCAGGGTGTCTACTTCATCCCAGGTCCAGTAGGTGGTGGTTTCCGGGTTATAATTCCAGCCATAGGTATAGCTCTCATAACTGGTGGTCAGGTTTTCCGAGGTGCCGTTGTGCTCCGCGCCGTTGGTCTTGATGTGAACATAAGCACCATCTTGAGTTGCATTGGCGGTCACCCTGGCTTCCAGGTAGATATCAACATAGTTTATGTTTCCGGCGGCGGTCTGAGTGGAGTGGTCGGTCATGTTATACAGGTCCTCTCTCCAGGTCGCCGCATTGGAGGCGACATAGCTACTGTCGCCGTCAGATACATTTTCGCTTACCTTGTCCCAGTGCTCTCCGCTGGTGGGATACTGTTCATCGACAGAAGTCTCGTCGCCGGCCGCATTTGGCCTGAAGTCATAGGTGTCCGGAATGGGCGTCAGCACCGAGTTCCAGTTGGGCTGGGTGGCGGTGGCATTAGAGGTAGCCACATCTCCGGTCGGCTCGGAGATGCCAATCAGGCCGCCGGCGGTGCTGAAGGCATAGGCGTATATCCCGCCGCTGATGGCCAGGGCTAACAACAAAGCGGTAAGTAAATAGATTCTTTTTTCCACGCTTCTACCCGGGGTTTTCAGGATTAGCGCTGGGTAACCTCGCAGTATAGCTCCGGGGTTACCGCCCAACCGCTCCCCCACTCTGAGGTATTATCCGAGACCAGGCAGTAGCCACCACCGACAACTTCCATCACAAAAGTTATAGGTGTACCACTATAGCTTATGGTGATGTCACTAAACGTCGACGTGCTGTCGCCCGGACCGGAGAAGTATGCCTTGTATTGAATCCAGCGGTCACCATCGTGGACCGAGTTAATGGCAGTGCCGCTTACCTGATAATAGTCACCGGTGCCGGTGGGCCCGTACCAGGTAGCCGCGCCGAGCCCGGCTTCGGTGGCCGCCGACCTTATCTGGAACTTGATATCGGTGGTGGATGGCTCACTGATGGTAAACGAAATGGTGCCCCAGTCAACATCATACGTGGAATCATAGGCTGACGAGGTCAGGTCACCCGTTGCATAATACGTAGAGAAGTTAACGCTTATCTCGTCCAGAAGCGGGGTATCGCTGCCGTCAGAGGTGAATAGCATATGGTAGTAGAAGTTGGGCCCCGACCAGCCCAGTCCGGAAAGGTTGATATTGTGCGTGCCCTGGGAGAGGGTATCCCAGCCTCCCGCCGTGCCCGCCGAGTTGTACCAGCTGGTGTTGTCCGTGGAGAACTGGACTTTTAAGCCGGTTCCGGACGGAATCGCCGAGGCATTGTAGTCAAAGCTGTCTATGCTGACCACCTTCTCCGAGGATAGCAAGTTAACTGATTTTATCCTCCCCGAGGCATAGTAGGTGACCGGCGTATAGCTGACCTCAACATATACCTGGGTACACCGTGAATATCTGGTCTTGGTGGCTCCCCTGGTAAATGCATATTGCATACCAACCCCGGCCTGCAGGTTATCAATCTCAGTCCAGGTCCAGGGGCTACCCGTCTGGGGGTTATTATTCCACTGGTAGGAGTAGCTGGCGTAGCTGCCGGTTAGAGTTACCGCCGTCCCGTTGCGCTCAACACCGTTGGTTTTGATGTGAGCATAGGCTGATGCTTGGTTAGCTGGGTCTGTACCTCTAAGGTGTTTGGCGACAAAGTAAACCCGGACGTAGTTGATGACTCCGGAACCAGAAACGTGGTTGGGCAGGTTGTATAAATCTTCCAGGTAGGTACTGCTCTGTGATTCCACATAGGTGGTGTCACCATCGGAGGTGACATCGTCGACATCTTGCCAGTTTGCCTCACCCGTACCTGGGTATGGCGTCAAGCCAGTCTCATCGCCGACCGCATTTGGCCGGGAGGTTTCGGTGGCGGGTGTGCCGGGAGAATAGCTGAGTTTGGCCTGTCCGCCGCTGACGGTAACATTGACCGAAGAAGCTATCTTGGTCTGGTCATTGTAGCTATCGGTTACGGTATCCGAAAAAGTATCAAATATCACATCCCCGGGGCTGGTGGTGGCATCAACCTGGTTTAAGGCGCCGCCCTCAAAATCGGCTTGGCTGGTCTGCGTCCAGGTGCCTAAGGTAGGGACAATGCTTACTCTAGTGAAGCTAACCTCTCCATTTTGCAGGGTGAGCAGTCGGTAGTTGGGTGTCTCCTCTGCCTCCTCCGAGCCATAAATATATAACTTCATATTGAGGTACTGGTAGGCTTTGGTCAGGTTGGCGGTATTAACCAGGCAAACCGTTGCCATTGCGCCACCTTCATACTCGGAATGTGGGGTTATACTAAACAGGTCGCCGCTAGGAACTTCGCCGCAGGTCTTGTTTTCCGAGGATAGGTCAGTCAGGATAGAGTCCCAGTCAGGTTGGGTTGCCGTCGCATTAACGGCGGTCATGATATTTCCGGTTGGCTCAGAGACACCAATGGTGCCACCGGCGGTGGTGAAGGTATAGGCAAAGAACCCCCCACTGAGTATCAGGACAAGTAATGCGGCGATTGCCAGCTGGAGTTTCCCTTTCATTTAGTTCCACCGCCGTGTATCATCCTTCTCTACTTTTTGCTTCTGGTTACCTCTGGACGACCTCGCACCATATCTGGGGCGAGGCACTGCCACCAAGACCGGTCCGCCACTGGTGCAGGCGATAGCCGCCCCCGGTCACTTCAACGTAATAAGGACCGGTGCCGGTGCCATTGACCCAGTCAAAGGTAACCTCGGCATTGGACAGGTTGAGGACCTGAACTTCGGCCTGGTTATCCGATGCGGTGCCGGTGCTGTCCTGGAACTCGAGCGCCATGTTGAGGTGCTGGTAGCGGCGGATCAGGTCTCCGGTATTGACCAGATAGACCCTTACCACCAGGTCGCCGGTATAGCTTCCGTGCGGGGTGATGTCGAAGAGGGTTCCGGTGGGCCAGGTGCCGGCGAACTTGCCGAAGACGGTGGGGGGAGAGTAGGTGCCGTTAACGCTCACTTCAGCAAAGTCTGATTGTATGGCGGTAACACCGATGGTGGTGGTGGTGGTAGTGAAGGTATAGGCGAAGGCACCACCGGTGAGTGCCAGCACCGCCACTATGGCAATGAGAATGAACTTCTTCATTGTTTCCCTCCTTGTATAACTACCTTTCTATTTTACCTTAACTTTCACCTTAATTGTCAACTTTATGTCTATTAGTTTCTATTAGTCCCGGGGCCCCCTCAGCCAAGGGGACCCCTAACTAGCCAATTACTGGTGCTGACTGGCCTGTATCACCTGGCAGAAGAGAATCGGGTCATTATCAGGCAGTCCCTTGACCGCCGGGTATACCCTGTAGCTGCCGCCAGGGACGTAGACGGTCCGAGTAAGGGTCAGGTTGGTGCTGTCAACGATGAAGCTGACCTCGGGGTTGCTCAGGCTGAGGATCTGGGTGGATTCCTCCATGTCTACCGGGTTGAAGTCACCATCGGTGAAGTTCACTCTTAGCATCCAGAAGGAGTAGTCCTCAACCAGCTCATCAACATTGGCCAGGGAGACGATTACCTCCAGGTCGCCGGTATAGCCAGCGCCCCTGGTCACGTCAAATAGTCCGCCCGCCCCTATTGTGCCTTTGGTTTTACCCAGGAAGGTGTAAGCCGGCACATTGTTGTTGTCGGTGACCGTGGCGTAGTCGGTAGCCACCGGGGTGGTGCCCAGCGTGATGGTGGTCGTGGTGTAGGTGTAGGCAAATAAACCACCCGTGATGGCTAGCGCAAGCAAGAAAGCGCTTAGCATCATCAGTCCTTTTCGTTTCGCATTTCCCTCCATTTTTTTGTCCTCCTTTTACTGTTGATTTAGATTAGCTCTAAATTGTGGTAGGCTTCTCATCGCCTACCGTTTCTATTTCTTAAGGGCCGGTTTTCCATCAGGCTTAGCGATTCCGGCCACCTTCTTTTTTATTCTTCACATTATCTTCACCTCCCTTGAATTTCCCCGAACGTGATTTTAAAATTTATTTAACTTACCAGGGATTTAAAGCGTTCCATCAGTTTTTCTTTGAACTCGTTGAATTCTTCCCTGGTCACATACTCCACACCCGGTTTGCCGGCTCTGGGCATTACGCCGCTTTGCGCGGCCTCAATCACCTCGCGGCTGCGGTCATTAGCCACCAGCTTGTCCAGGATAAGGTTGAGGTGGTGGCGGATAATTTCCTCACTGAGATTCAGGGTTTTGGTGAGCTCCTCAAGCGGAGTTCCCTCGGTGATGTGGCGCAGAATATCATTCTCAACTGGCAAAAGGTGAGCCAGCAGGTCAGCCACTTTTTTGCCGATGGCGGTAAAGACTTCAAATTCCTCAACCACGTGGGCGGCAATTTCGGGCCTGAGCAGGGCTTCGCTTATCGGTTGGGCTCCCTGGGCTACCTCCCGGATGAGGTTGACCACGTCCTCCGGGTCGGCATCTTTGGTCAGGCAGGCGCTGGCCCCGCTCTTCATGGCTGAGTAGAGCTGCTCCTCATTTTCGCTATCCATAATCAAAAGCACCATCACCTCGGGCAGGTTCTGCTTCAGGCGACGGCAGGCATCAACACCGCTGAGTTTGCTATGGTTGGCATTGAGGATAGCTATCTTGGGTGGCGTTTTTTCAATAAAGGTGAGCGCCTCTTCATTTTCGGCAGCCTCGCCGATGACATCCATATCTTCCTCACCGGAAAGAGTGAAATGGATGCCTTCTCGAAAGAGCACTTGCCAATCAGCTAAAAATACGGTTAGTTTTTCCATTTTTGGCTCCTCCACAGCTCGTTACGCTCATTACACTCTTAATCTAACAGATGAATATAAAGATAGGCATAAAAAAGATAAAGAGTTCGTAAAGGTTGTGTTAAGGTTTTATAAAGAACTCGGGCCAGAAGAGCCTTTGGGGTGGTTAAAGTGGGGGGTGTTTCTTAAGCCGGCCGGACAAACTTGTAGCCCATACCGTGCTCGGTGACGATTATGTCGGCGGATTCGCCGTTATCACCCAGCTTCTGCCGCAGGTGCTGAATGTGCACCCGCAGCAAATCTCTGGCGTCCTGGTAGTCTTCCCCCCATACCTTGTTCAGCAGGTTCTCGTGGGAAAGCAGATGCCCTTCGTTCTTAATCAGGTGATAGAGCAGCTTGTATTCGGTGGAGGTGAGCCTTACCGGTTTCCCGTCCACGGTGACTTCTTTACTGGCAAAGTCCACCGCCAGCCGGCCACTGATAAAGGGCCTCTCCTCACTTACCGACAGTCCCTGAATCCGGCGCAGTACCGCCCGCACTCTGGCGACCAGTTCAATATGGCTGAAGGGCTTGGTGATATAATCGTCGGCGCCCAGCTCCAGACCGCGGGCGACATCGGTATCTTCTCCCCTCACCGTCAGCATTAATACCGGCACCTGGGAGAAGCGCCGTATCTCCCGCAGTACCTCAAAGCCGTCCATATCGGGGAGCCCGACGTCCAGGATAACCACATCCGGGCTCTCGGCTTCGACCAGCTCCAGTCCCCGGTTGCCGTCCTGGGCGGAGAGGACGGTGGCGCCACTCCAGTGTAGCTGGAAGCAAAGCGAGACGACATCGGCAATCTCGGCGGCGTCATCAATTACGATTGCTTTCATGGCTATATCTACCGCTTATTTCAGGGGTAGGGAAAAGGAGAAGGTGCTACCCTGACCGGTGGCACTCTCCAGCCGGATATTGCCGCCGTGAAGCTCAACCAGGAATTTGGTAATGGCTAATCCCAGCCCACTGCCCCTGCCCCCGTTGACCTGATAGTAGGGTTGGAATATCAGTTCTTGCTTCTCGGCGGGGATACCCATCCCGCTATCAGCTACCTGAATCACCAGCCGGCCGTTTTCAGAGACGGCACTTATTGTTATCCGGCCCCCCTCGGGAGTGAATTTGCTGGCATTGGTTAACAGATTAAGCAGGACCTGCTCCAGGTACTGACGGTCTGCCTTAATCGCGGGTAGTGAGGCGGGCAGATTCAGGGTCAGGGATTGTCGTTTGCTCTTGGTAATCGGGTAGAACTCGGTGGTTATGCTCTGGATAAGCGGGCCGACTTCAATGAGCTCCGGTTTAAAGGGGAAGTCCCCGGTGAGCAGCTCGGACATCTTGCCAAAGTTAGACAGCTTTTCATCCAGGCGGTGGGCGTTACGGATGATGCTTTCAATAAGTTTCGCCGGCAGGCTTTTGTCATCGGGATGTAGTTCATCAGCCAGGAGTTCGGCGGAAGCAATTATGGGGGTGAGGGAAGTTTTCAGCTCGTGGACCGTAGCTGAAACGAATTCCACCCGGTTCTTCCCTTGTCCCGTCATCGGTTCACTCTGTATCTCTGAAACTAGCTTGGTTAGCCTAAGCATAGTTCGCCAGGTGGCAAATGTCAAGGCTGGCTGACTCCCTTGACGGTCAGGCTTAAGAATTATACAATTACACTCGGATAGCAGGGCTGAGAAGTACGATTTCACCGATGTCGATGGTGGTCCGGCGGGCATCTTGGCCGCTTTGGAGCTGTCTCCGGCATCCCGCCTCAGTATCCTGCTTATTGCGAAGAGGAAGAAGTAGAGATGAATAAAAAAAGGGAACAATTTTGGGAAACACCGGATAGAGACCTGGCCAGCTTGGCAAGAAGCCTGTCCCCCCTTCTCTTAGCTTCAGCCATTGGCTTTGTTTTGATTTATGTCGCGTTTTTCATTATGGAACTGGCCATAGCCCAGGCGCAGACGGTCCTGGCCGCATACGATATAATCGCCACTCGTGAGGATGTGACATGGGCAATACACCTTACCTTCGGGCTTAGTGCGGTGCCGGCTATTATTCTCGGCTACTGGATAGGAAGACTAATGCGGTGAGACGGCAGGACTTAGCTCGGACAGAAGAGAGCCGTTTTGGTTGACAGGTTATCTTCGGCAGTCTAAAATATAGAAGCAGAGGCAGTTAGCCACAGTTTTGTGGTAAGGCCATATGAAGGAGATGATGTTGTTTGGCCAGAGTAAAGGCTGATGAGAATGAGAGTTTTGAGAGCTTACTTAAACGGTTTAACAAGGTGGTGCAGCAGGGAGGTATTCTAGCTGAGATTCGTCGGCGGGAACACTATGAGAAGCCCAGTGTAAAGCGTAAGCGTAAGGAAGCCGCCAAGAGACGCAAGAGTGCTCGGTCCTCGAGAAGAAGGTAGCCGGTGGAAGCACAGATTTCCCCATTACAACAGAAACTAACGGATGACCTTAAACGGGCGATGAAGGGCGGGGATCGGGTCAGGACTTCGGTTATTCGGTTCAGTATGGCGGCCATCAAAAATGCCGAAATCGCCCGACAAGCCAGTCTGAATGACACTGATATCCTGGGTATTATTGCCAAACAGGTCAAGCAGCGCCAGGAAAGCATTGAGTCTTTCAAGCAGGGAAACCGCCCCGACTTAGTGGCTCAGGAAGAGGCGGAAATGGCCATTCTTAACGAGTACCTGCCTCAGCAGATGAGCCGTGAAGAGGTGGTTGCCGAAGCCCGCCGGGTAATTGCGGAACTGGGGGCGGCGGGGCCTGGTGACAAAGGCAAGGTTATGCCCCAGCTCATTGCCCAGCTCAAGGGCAGGGCTGATGGCCGGGTAATAAATGAGGTCGTCACCGAACTACTGAGTTCATAGTATGATGTTTCAGGAAGAGGGAAAAATATTTCAGAGAGGGGCATTAGCCCCTCTTAATTTTTAAAGCGGGGTAGATTAATGCACCGCATAGAGGTTAGTTTAAGAAGTCACCTGCCTGATGCCAGAGGGCTTGGTCTGGTGAGAGGTATTGCTGACCTCGGCATAACTACTGTCTTAAGTGTCCGCGTGGTGGATGTATACTGGCTGGAGGCTGATTTGCCTCCCGATGAGCTGGATATTATCTGCCGCCACCTCCTCGCCGACCCGGTGACTCAAGAGTATCGCGCTTTTACCACTACCGCCCAGGCTGAAGAAGAGACTGGTCAAGCCACCCACACCGTAGAGGTCGCCTACAATGCCGGGGTTACTGACCCGGTTGAGGAGAGCGTCTTTAAAGCAATCCGGGATTTGGGTATTGCCGGCGTCAGGGCAGTCAAAACCGCCCGGCGCTACCTGATTGAGGGTAGGCTGGACGAGCCTGAGCTGGATATTATCTGCCGCCGCCTGCTGGTCAACCCCATTGTCCAGCACGTGGTCCAGCCGGGGCAGGTCGTCTTCCCCGGTAATCCCGAGTGTAGCTTTCAGTTAAGCCGGGTAGATATTCTGGGGGCAGGCCAGGCCGAACTGGCCACGGTGAAGAAGCAGTTCGGTTTTAGCGATGACGAGTTCGGGGCAATTATCGCCCATTTCAGAGAGCAGGGGCGTAACCCGACTGATATCGAACTGGAGACGCTGGCCCAGACCTGGTCGGAGCACTGTGTCCACAAGACTTTCAAGGGTAAAATCAAATTTGGCCAGGCTACTATTGATAATCTGCTGAAGAGCACCGTCATGAAGGCGACTCAGGAGCTGGCTAAGCCGTGGTGCCTCTCTGTTTTTGTCGATAATGCCGGGGTGATTGACTTTGACGGGCGCTGGGCGCTCTGCTTCAAGGTGGAGACCCACAATCACCCCTCGGCGGTTGAGCCCTACGGCGGTGCCGCCACCGGAATCGGCGGGGTGGTGCGGGACCCCCTCGGCACCGGGCTGGGGGCCAAGCCGATATTGAACACCGATGTCTTCTGTTTCGCTCCCCCCGATTTCCCCTATGAGAAGCTACCCGAAGGGGTGCTCCACCCGCGTCGCATCTTCAAGGGAGTCAGGGCGGGGGTGGCTGACTACGGCAACCGTCTGGGCATCCCCACCCTGAATGGTGCCATACTCTTTGACGAGAGATACCTGGCTAACCCCCTCGTTTACTGCGGCACGCTCGGGCTTTTGCCCCAAGAATTTTCCCGGCGGGGTCAGCAACAGCCCGGCGATTTGGTGGTCGTGGTCGGCGGCAGAACCGGGCGGGATGGCATCCACGGGGTGACCTTTGCCTCAGAGCAGCTCACCGGGGAGTCAACCACCACTTCCTATAGCTCGGTTCAGATTGGCAATCCCATCGTGGAAAAGAAAATGATTGATGTTCTGCTTCAGGCCCGAGACCGCCGGCTGTACCGGCGCATAACCGATTGTGGCGGGGGCGGGCTCTCCTCGGCGGTGGGGGAGATGGCGGCCGATACCGGGGTGCGGGTTTATTTAGATAAAGTGCCGCTGAAATATGCCGGGCTATCTTATAGCGAAATATGGGTTTCTGAGTCTCAGGAAAGGATGGCGCTGGCAGTCCCTCCCGACTGTATTGACGAGCTGATGGCACTCTTTGATAGCGAAAATGTGGAGGCAGCCGTCATTGGTGAGTTTACCGATGACCGCCGGCTTCAGCTTTTCTATCAGCAGAATCTGGTGGGTGACCTGAGTATGCATTTCCTGCACGAAGGCCGTCCCCAGCTCAAGATGGAAGCCGACTGGCAGCCACCCCGGCACCCCGAGCCCGATTTGGCGCCCCCGGCCGATTTGGGCGGGGCTTTAATTAAAATTCTGGGCTCATGGAACGTGTGCAGCAAAGAATGGGTGATACGCCAGTATGACCATGAGGTGCAGGGGGGCAGCATTCTCAAGCCATTGGTGGGCCAGAAAGACGACGGTCCGGGCGATGCCGCTATTATCCGGCCGGTGCTGGATTCGGCAATGGGGGTGGTTGTGGCCAATGGCATCAACCCGAAATATGGCGAGATTGACCCCTACTGGATGGCTGCCTCGGCCATTGATGAAGCCCTGCGCCAGATTATCGCGGTGGGTGGTGACCTCAGCCGGGTCGCCTTGCTTGATAATTTCAGCTGGGGCAATACCGGCCGCCCCGAGGTGCTGGGGGCGCTGGTCCGGGCGGCACAGGCCTGCCACGATATGGCTATAGTCTACGAAACCCCCTTTATTTCGGGTAAGGACAGCCTGAATAATGAGTTTGAAGCCGGTGGGGAGATTATTTCTATCCCCCACACCCTGCTCATCTCCGCCATCAGCGTGATGGCCGACACCAGCCGCGCCGTATCCATGGACTTCAAGCAGGCTAGCGATCTGATTTATCTCGTTGGCACCACCTATGCTGAACTTGGCGGTTCGGAATACTTTAGAAGCAGTGATTTTATCGGCAACAGTGTGCCCAAGGTAAACCCGGAGCGCGCCCGGAAGCTGATGGATAGCCTGAGCCGGGCTACCGGGCAGGGACTGGTCCGCGCCTGCCATGACCTGAGCGAGGGCGGTATTGGTGTTGCCCTCGCCGAGATGGCTTTTGCCGGCGGGCTGGGGGCAACCGTCCAGCTGAAGTCAGTGCCGCTGGGTGAACCGATAGCCAGAGACGACTTTATCCTCTTCTCCGAATCTAATAGCCGCTTTCTGGTTGAGGTGGCGCCGAAGAATAAAGACGAATTTGAAAAGGCAATGGCGGGCACTGCCTTGGCCGCTATCGGTCAGGTTAACAATTCGGGTGCCGTGGAAATTTATGGACTAAAGGGTAACCGGATTGTGGCTAAATCGCTTGCTGAGCTTAAAGAGGCGTGGCAGAAGCCGCTTCGGTGGTAGAAAATGAAAATTAAAGTATTGATACTTCGGGCACCGGGGACGAACTGTGATATGGAGACTGCCTTTGCCTTTGAGCAGGCGGGGGCAAGCGCCGAACTGATTCATGTCAATCAGCTTATTGGCGGCCAAAAGCGCCTGGCTGATGGCCAGATATTGGTAATCCCCGGTGGCTTTACCTATGGTGATGACATTGCCGCCGGTAAGGTATTGGCCAATGAGCTGAGGCTGAAACTGGGCGAAGATACCGAGGGGTTTATCCAAAAGGGCGGGCTGATTCTGGGCATATGCAACGGCTTTCAGGTGCTGGTCAAAGCCGGTATTCTACCCTGGCTGCCTGAGGCTGTCTCACCGGGGGTAACGCTGACCACCAACGATTCGGGTAAGTTTGAATGCCGCTGGGTTTACCTCAAGGTGAATGAGAAAAGCCCATGCGTCTTTACCCGAGGGATGGATAGCCTGTATTTGCCGGTAGCCCACGGCGAGGGGAAGGTGGTGGCTGACCCCAAAATTCTGCCCGAGCTGAATGTTGTCCTCTACTACGCTGATGAAAAGGGGAATACTGGCGCCGGCTACCCTGATAACCCCAATGGCTCAGTGAACAATATCGCCGGTCTCTGTGATGAGTCGGGGCGTATCTTTGCCCTGATGCCCCACCCCGAGCGCCATATCCGGGGTACCCAGCACCCCCGCTGGACGAGAATCGGCGCCGGAGACCACGGCGACGGCTTCTATATCTTCCAGAACGCCGTCAAGTGGGCTCAGAGTCTGTGAAGCTAGCCTGGGCCTACCGCTCTATCTAATTCCCGCTTGAGGTGCGCCGTCTTGGTGCCGGAGTCGATTATATCCCAGGGCAGTTTCTGATTTATGTCCCACCTCTGGTGGGCGTAGAAATCAACGTCTAGCTGGCACTTGGCCACCGCTTGGCGCCAGCCGGCCAGGGAAAAATCCTCCCAGTTGGCCAGCACCTCAGCCAGTTTGGCATCGCCCCGCGACAGCACTGCCTGAATCTGGCTCCAGGCGGGGCTTTCTGCCTTGACTTTAATCCCCTTGGGCTGCAGCCTGTTTTTGATGAAAGACAGGCGGTGCTTCAGAGTGGCGATTTTCTCCATGGGTAGCCACTGGAAGGGCGTGCCCGCCTTGGGGACAAAGGGCGCTATATTCAGGACGAGGCGGCAGCCGGTCTGCTTTTTATCCAGGATTTGCTTGCCTTTAAGGGTCAGGTCTATCATGGCGGTGATATCCTCATCCGTCTCCGAGGGCAGGCCGAGCATGAAATAGAGCTTGAGCTGTTTTATGCCCGGCCCGGCAATTTTATCTACCGACTGCAGGATATCATCCTGGGAGATGTCTTTTTTGATGACCCGGCGCAGTCGCTCCGAGCCCGCCTCCGGGGCGAGGGCAATGGTGCGGGCACTCCCCTTGGCCATTTCCCGCAGTACGGTGTGGGAGGCGGGTTTCATCCTCAGCGAGCTGACCGAGAGCTCCGCCCCCATCCGGCGCAATTTAATAAGCAGTTCCTCTATCCGGGGGTGGTCGGGTACCGCTGCCCCCACCAGCCCCAGGCGCTTACGATACTTCAGCCCCTGCTCCGCCTCGGCGATGATTTTATCTACCGGGTGGCAGCGCATGGGGTGGAAGGCGTTTCGGGTCAGGCAGAAGCGGCAGCCCCAGTTGCAGCCCCGCTCCACCTCAATGAGATAGAGGTCGCCCAGCTCGGTATCGGGGGTAAGTATCACCGAGCTGACCGTTGCCTCATCCAGGCTTGGCGCCCACTGGCGTTTAACCGGGGTATTAATGGGGTAGCGGGGCACATAGACGCCGGGCAGTCTGGCCAGTGCCCTGAGCAGTGCCTCACGCTTGCCGGTGATGCCCCCGCTTATCACCGGCAGCATTGCCGGCAGTATTGCCTCGGCTTCGCCGATACATAAGCCGTCAAAGAAGGGGGCGAGGGGTGTGGGGTTGGCGATAATACAGGGACCGCCGGCGATAACCAGCGGGTGGCGCTCGTTGCGTTCGGCGGCATAGAGGGGCAGGCCACTGGTTTTCAGAATCTGGACCACATTGAAGTAGTCAAGCTCATAAGAAACGGTGAAGGCAAGGACGGCAAAGTCACTCAGCGGCCGCTGCGATTCCAGCGAGATGATAGCCTGCTTTTTTTCACCGAAAGCCCTTTCGGCAACGATATCCGGGTAGCTGTTCAGGTAGCGGTAGAGGGTGTGCAGCCCCAGGTTGGACATACCCACGTAGTAAGAGTTGGGGTAAATAAGGGCGATGGGGAGCCGGCCTCCCCAGTCTTTTAAGATTACCCCTTCTTCTCGGGCCAGCCTTCGTCTGGCCTCTTTGACTTCATCCCAGCCCATAGGCTATTTCCAGCAACCCCGCAGCAACCGTCCGTCTATGGTGATTACTTTATCGGCTACCTTTCTTAACTGCAGGGAGGTCCGCTCCTTACCGAAGAGGGCCACTTCCATATTCTTGCCGTTGTCCTTGACTGCCTGGATGGCGGCCACAAAATCGTTATCGCCCGCCACCAGGACGGCGGTATCATAATTGTTCTTATAACTATGGGTTATCATATCGGTAGCCAGCAGGATATCCACCCCCTTTTCGTAGGGCGGGCTGTTCGGCCAGTTGTTATAGACCAGGCGCCCCAGCCTCAGTTCGGTGTAGGGGATGGCGCTCACCCCGGCGAAGAACTTCTGCTGGTGCTGGTAGCGTTCCGGTTCCTCCCGCCGCCCCACCTGGGCGTTGTAGTAATAGATTCTTATCAGCCGGCGCTTGTCTATCAGCTTGTTGCAGAACTGGCCGATGTCTATGTCCGAGCGTTTAAAGAAGTGTTTCAGGGAGTGGTACAGGTTGCTCCCGTCAATAAAAATCATCACCCTCTCTGACCTATCTGCCATATTTCACCTCCCTTCTGGATTATCGTTATGTTTACTGGACTAATTATATAGCCTGATGGGGAGAATTGCGAGGGGGGTGCCAAAACAAGTGCCCTCTCCCTTTAGAGTAGGGAGGGCAAAAAATTGAAGTGAAGGGTGGGAATTCCATCCCTAGCACTTGGTATAACCGCAGCTGTGGCAGACGAAGCAGCCTTCCTGATAGGCGAGCAGGCCACCGCAGTCGGGGCAGGGGCACTGTCCCGCCGGGCTGCGCGCCAGCCCGTAGTCCTCCGGCTTGGGCTTGCCATCATAGCCGGTGGTGTGCTTCTCCAGGACACTGGCGATGGCGTCAGCGCAGGAAAGGATGGACTTGCCCTCTTCCCAGGCAATATTGGGACAGCGGATACCCCTTAATTGTCTCACTATTGAGCTGACATCCACCCCCGACCTCAGCGCCAGGGAAATGAGCCGGCAGGTGGCTTCCAGCTGGGCGGTGGCACAGCCCCCCGCCTTGCCCAGGGTGGAGAAGACCTCGCATATCCCCTCTTCGTCCCAGTTCATGGTGACATACATATTGCCGCAGCCGGTGGTCACCTTCTCGGTTATCCCTTTGGTTGTCTTGTCCCTCTTGCGGGGAGTACGCCCGGCGCCTTCAACCTTCTCCGTCTCTTTTTTACCCGTGGTCAGCACCTGTCCCTCACGGCTGCCGTCGCGGTAGATGGTTATCCCCTTCAGGCCCAGTTCGTAGGCCATCAGGTAGACCTGGGCGATATCCTCTTTGGTCGCCTGCCGGGGGAAGTTGACCGTCTTGGAGACGGCGTTATCGGTGGACTTCTGGAAAGCCGCCTGCATCCTGACGTGCCACTCCGGGCTGATTTCGTGGGCGGTGACAAACAGGCGCTTGATTTTATCGGGCACCCCGTCTATGTCGTGGAGCTTGACCCCCGAGGCGAGCTGCTTCATTAGCTCCTCGGAGTAGAAGCCCTCTTTTCGGGCGACCTCATCAAAATGGGGGTTCACCTCGATGAGCCGGGCACCATCCAGGATATTTCGGGTATAGCTTAAGGCAAATAGCGGCTCAATGCCGCTGGAGCAGCCGGCGATTATGCTCAGGGTCCCGGTGGGGGCAATGGTGGTGCAGGATGCGTTTCTCACCCGCGGGGCGTCGGGGGCATTGTAGATACTGTCCTCAAAAGCGGGGAAGACGCCGCGCTCTTGGGCTAATTCCACCGAAGCCTGGCGTGCTTCGTTGCTGACGAACTGCATAATATCGGCGCCGACCCCAAGCGCCTCTTCGGAGTCATAGGGGATGCCGAGCTGGATGAGCATATCGGCAAAGCCCATTATCCCCAGGCCTATCTTGCGCGTGTTCCGGGTCATTTTGGCTATCTGGGGCAGGGGGAACTTGTTGACATCAATGACATTATCCAAAAATCTGACCGTCATCCTTATCGTTTTCTTCAGCTTCTCATAATCAATCTCGGCAGTGCCATTACGGCGGTGGAGCATCTGGTTCAGGTTAATTGAGCCCAGATTGCACGACTCGTAGGGTAATAGCGGCTGCTCACCGCAGGGGTTGGTGCTCTCAATGCTGCCCAGTTTGGGGGTGGGGTTGTCCTGATTGATGCGGTCCAAGAAAACAATGCCCGGGTCGCCCGTTTTCCAGGCCATGGCCAGTATCTGGTCAAAGACATCTTTGGCATTGAGCTTGGCCACCACCTGCCTGGTGCTCGGATTTATTAAGTTATAATCCGTGCCCGCCTTGACTGCTTCCATAAACTGGCTGGTTACCGCTACCGAGAGGTTAAAATTGGTGAAGACAGCCGGGTCCTCTTTGGCGGTGATGAACTTCATAATATCGGGGTGGTCAACATTAAGTATGGCCATGTTGGCCCCCCGCCGCATTCCGCCCTGCTTGATGACATCGGTGGCGGTGTCAAAGGCGCGCATAAACGAGACCGGGCCACTGGCCACACCGCCGGTGGAGCCGACCCGGTCTTTCTCCGGTCTCAGCCGGGAGAAAGAGAACCCGGTGCCGCCGCCGCTCTTGTGGATTAAGGCGGTGTTTTTGACCGCCTCAAAGATGGACTCCATGGAGTCCTCAATGGGCAGGACAAAGCAGGCGGACAGCTGTCCCAGCTCCCGCCCGGCGTTCATCAGGGTGGGTGAGTTGGGCAGGAAATCAAGGCTGGTCATGAGCTGGTAGAACTCGGCTTCCAGAGCCTTGACATCCGCCTTGGGGTTGTAGTTAAGCTCGGCCGAAGCCACCGTCTGGGCAACCCGGTGGAACATCTCCTCCGGCGTTTCGATTACCTGCCCCTCTTTGTCTTTCTTTAAGTACCTTTTGCGCAGGACGTGAAGGGCGTTCTCGGTGAGACTTAAGCCGGCGGTGGTCGCCGCTTTGGCCTTTGTTTTCACTCTCATTTCCATTTTTGGTTTGACCTCCTCTGGTGGTGCTGGTTCTCTGGCATCCAAAAATTCCTTCACTATGGCCAGGATATTAAAGTCCTTGGTCAAGTGCCGCTGGCGCTGGCTAAGCGCCGGGACCAGGTGTTCCATCCCGGGCAGGGGCCGCTCGGCGCGTTCCCTTTCGGCTAGCTGCCGTTCCAGGTGTTTAATCACCTGCCGGGTAAGCTGCTCGATTTGCTGCCGGTCCGACATCCCGATAGACTCGGCGATGCGGAAGATTTCGCGGGCAATCTGGTTATGGTTGCGCCTTTTTTCGGGTTGACCTGATTTGTTCATTTCCGTCTCCGGCGCCGACTGCTGACCAGTTCGCCCACTTTGACATCGGGCAGCAGCGGTAGCTGGCTGGTGGCCGGCGCACTGGCTTCACTGCCGACCAGGGTGTCCACCTCCTGCATCAGGGCAGAGATATCGGCAAAGTCGCGGTAAACACTGGCAAAGCGGATATAGGCAATCTGGTCCAGCTTCTTTAACCGTTCCATGACCATATCACCGATAATATCGCTGGCTATCTCCAGCTTGCCCAGCTGGTAGAGCTCAGCTTCAATGTCATCAACCAGCTTGTCCACGGTCCCGGTGGGCAGCGGCCGTTTTTCGCATGCCTTGCGGATGCCACCTAGCAGCTTCTCCCGGTTAAACTCCTCGCGGCGGTTGTCCTTCTTGACCACGAAAAGGCTGGCTGGCTGCAGCCGCTCATAGGTGGTGAAGCGTGAGCCACAGCTCAGGCACTGACGGCGGCGGCGCACCCCGTCATCAATATCGCGGGAGTCAATCACCTTGGAATCGTTATAACTACAATAGGGACAATTCATAACATTTCCTACACTATATAGTGAAACAGGGTGATACTAACACAATATGTAGTGCTTGTCAAGGGTTTTGGGGGGTAATTTTTAGTGGCTTATCCCTTCAGGACAAGCCTGAATTGACGCTTGCTTAATAGCTTGTTTAGAATGTATAGTCTATTAGCTGAATAAAGAGGTAAAAGTTGTATCACAAGACTGTTTTAGATAATAAGCTGCGCCTGCTTACGGCCCATATGCCCCATACCCAGTCGGTATCTATCAGTCTCTTTATCGGCATCGGTTCGCGCTATGAGACGGATACCGAAGCCGGTATCTCCCATTTTATTGAGCACCTCTGCTTTCGGGGCACCGAGAAGCGCCCCACCGCCCGCGAGATTTCAACGGCCATAGAGGGGGTGGGGGGACTGCTTAACGGCGGCACCGACAAAGAGCTGACCACCTACTGGTGCAAGGTAGCCGTGCCTCACTTCGGGCTGGCCCTGGAGGTGCTGGCGGATATGCTGCTCAATTCCCGGTTTGAACCTCAGGATATCGAGAAAGAGCGCCGGGTTATCGTTGAGGAGATTAAGATGAGTTTTGACTCCCCGCCGCAGCGGGTGGGCATGCTCATTGATGAGCTCTTATGGCCGGAGCACCCGCTGGGGCGCGATATCGCCGGTAGTAAAAAGTCGGTTAATGCCATCAGCCGGGATATGATGCTGGGTTATGTAGCCGGTCAGTACCGGCCCGATAATACCGTGGTTGCCATTGCCGGTAACATCAAGCACGAGGCGATAGTGGCTGCCGTGAGTCAGGCTCTGGGTAACTGGACCAACCAGCCGCAGCCATCCGAGTATACTGATTTTCAGGGACAGCTGGCGCGGCGGTTTTGCCTGGAGACGCGTGACATAGAGCAGGCCCATCTCTGTCTGGCCCTGCCCGGTTTATCGCTGGTCCACCCCAGGCGCTTTGCCCTTGATTTGCTCAACATAATTCTGGGCGAGGGGATGAGCAGCCGCCTGTTTACCGAGATTCGGGACAAGATGGGGCTCGCCTACAGTATTCACAGCTGTGTTGACCACTTTCTTGATTGTGGCTCGATGATAATTTATGCCGGGGTGGAGCCGAAGAACCTGGCAACCACCATTAAGGCTATTCTGGAGCAACTCAGTAAGCTCAAAGACGAAATCCCGGAGGCGGAGTTGACCAAGGCCAAAGAACTGGCTAAGGGACGCCTGTTGCTCCGTATGGAGGACAGCCGTAATGTGGCCGGCTGGATGGGGGGACAGGAGGTTCTCACCCGGCGCATTTTAACTCCAGAGCGGGTGATTGCCCTGATTAATGCCGTCACTGTTGAGGAGCTGAAGCAGTTAGCCGGGGAGTTGTTAATCGGCAGCCAGCTCCGCCTGGCGGTGGTTAGTCCGGTCAGCGCCACAGAACCGCTGGAAGAACTGCTGAGATTATAAAAAATAGCCGCAGCCTTCAGGCTGCGGCTATCTAGCAAGGCGTTTTCGGGAAGGATTAGTACATCCCCTCCATGCCGCCACCGGGCATGGGTGGTGCTTTTTCTTTCTCCGGAATATCGGCAACCAGCGCGTCAGTAATCAGCACCATCACGGCAATACTGGCCGCATTCTGCAGGGCTGACCTGACTACTTTGGTGGGGTCAATAATGCCCTTGGCCACCATGTCACCGAACTCGCCGGCTTCAGCGTCATAGCCAGAGCCAGGCTCGCTCTTCTTCACGGCATCGATGACCACCGAGCCGTCTTTGCCGGCGTTGATGGCAATCCAGCGAATCGGCTCCTCCACTGCCTTCCTGATGATGTCCACCCCGGTCGCTTCATCTCCGTCAACCTTCAGCTTATCCAGAACGGGGAGGGCATTGAGCAGGGCGACACCGCCCCCGGGCAGTATGCCCTCTTCAACCGCAGCCCGGGTCGCCGATAGGGCGTCCTCCACCCGGTGCTTTCTCTCTTTGAGCTCAACCTCGGTAGCCGCGCCGACTTTAATTACGGCGACGCCGCCCGCCAGCTTGGCCTGCCTCTCCTGGAGTTTCTCGCGGTCAAATTCAGAGGTGGTCTCGTCTATCTGGACCTTAATCTGCTTGATTCTGGCCTTGAGTTCATCCTCACTGCCTTTACCCTCAATTATGGTGCACTTGTCTTTATCGGCGGTCACCCGGCGGGCTCGACCCAGGTCTTCCACGGTAACCGAGTCAAGCTTGCGGCCAATCTCTTCCGAGATGACCTTGCCACCGGTGAGAATAGCCATATCCTCCAGCATCTGCTTGCGGCGGTCACCAAAGCCGGGGGCTTTCACCGCCAGCACATTGATGGTACCGCGCAGTTTGTTGACCGCCAGGGTGGCCAGGGCTTCACCATCGACATCCTCGGCGACAATAAGCAGATTCTTGGTTACTTGGAGCAGCTTCTCCAGAGCCGGCAGCAGGTCAGCCACCGCCGAGATTTTCTTGTCGGTGATGAGGATATAGGGGTCTTCAATTTCGGCTTCCATCTTCTCGGCGTTGGTGATGAAGTAGGGGCTGATGTAACCGCGGTCAAATTGCATCCCCTCTACGTATTCGGTCTCATACTTTATCCCTTTGGACTCCTCCACGGTGATAACGCCGTCTTTGCCTACCTTTTCCATCACCTCGGCAATCAGTTCGCCAATCTCTTTGTCCTTGGCGGTGATGGTACCGACCTGGGCGATTTGCTCTTTGCCCTTTACCTCGGTGGAAACCCGCTTGAGTTCGTCAATAACCGCCTGGGTTGCTTTTTCAATCCCCTTCTTCAGCGCCATGGGCTCGGCGCCAGCGGCGATGTTCTTAAAACCGTTGATAATGATGGCGTGTGCCAGCAAAGTTGAGGTGGTGGTGCCATCACCACAGGCGTCGTTGGTCTTGCTGGCGGCTTCCTTGACTATCTGCACTCCCATGTTCTCAAAGGGGTCAGGGAGCTCGATCTCCTTGGCAATGGTAACCCCGTCATCGATTACGGAAGGGGCTCCCCATTTTTTATCCAGTGCCACGCAATGTCCCTTGGGACCGAGGGTTACCCTGACGGCATCAGCCAGGGTGTCTATGCCTTTCTTCAGAGCATGCCTTACTTCCTCATCAAAGATAATCTGTTTTGCCATTTTTCTCCTCCTAACTAAGCGAATTGGTTATTTCGGTTTTTTGGCCAGAATGTCACTCTCACGCAGGATGATATACTCTTCATCGTCAAACTTAATCTCGGTACCCCCGTACTTGGAGTAAACCACCCGGTCACCCACTTTGATGTCCATGGCAATGAGTTTGCCATCCTCGGCACGCCGGCCCGGACCAACCGCCAGAACCTCACCCTCCTGGGGTTTCTCCTTGACGGTATCCGGTATAACAATCCCACCTTTGGTTACTTCCTCTTTTTCGATGGGCTTGATTACCAGACGGTCGGCTAGCGGTTGAAGCTTGATCGCCATTTTGGTCTCCTTCCTCGTCTGAACCTCAATTATTTAGCAGTCTCTGGGAGAGACTGCTAATATTATAATAGCGCAAGCTGGCACCATGCCGCAACTCAGCGAATGATTATTCACAGCCAGTATCAGTAACTTACAGGCTTTCTAAGACCAAAAGAAGCCTATATTCTCCATAAAAGTCTCTTTTTGTCCTGTATTCTCCATTTTCCATTTATTTAGCTGGCCTGTCTTGCCTGTGGGACGTATTAATTTGGGGATAATAGCGCAGTATGCTATAATTTAATTGAGGTTAGCTATGTCGTGCTTTCCCAGCTTTAATCAATATCGTTATGAAGTTGCCCAGAAGGCCAAACAGATAAGCAAGGCTCAGCCGGGCACCTGGCAGGACTTTCTCTGTGAGCTGGTCGGGCCGCTTACCCTGATACTCGTCGCCGCCGTGTTAGCGGTTGTCGCCATAGTGGCACGACAGCTGATTGGCTAGTGTCATTAACCCCACCGCAAATTCCACGGCATATTGTCCCCATTTACTCCCCCCACCGCTTTAACCGGCTTACCCCAGCTTGAGGCTGGGGATGACGTCAAAGTCCAGGCTGTCTGCCCGGCCCGCTTTGAGCCGGTAGTAACCGCAGGCGGCAATCATGGCGGCGTTATCGGTGCAGAGTACCGGTGGCGGAATCAAAACCGGAATGGGCGAATTATCCACCAGCCGCTGGCGGAGCCGCTTATTTGAGGCGACCCCGCCGGCCAGCAAAATCTGCTTTACCCCAAGCTCTCTGGCGGTGGCTACGGTCTTGGTGACCAGGACATCAATTACCGCCTCCTGGAAGCTGGCGGCGGCGTCAGCCACTGATGAAATCTGGCCCGCTTCCGCCCGCCGAAGCAGGGCGGTCTTGAGGCCGCTGAAGCTGAAATCGTTGGTCCCCTTGAGCCAGGCGCGGGGTAACTGGATAGAGGCAGCGCCCTTGCCGGCGGCCTGCTCAATGGCGGGGCCACCGGGATAGCCCAGCCCCAGAATGCGGGCGGCTTTATCAAAGGCTTCGCCGGCAGCGTCATCCCGCGTCCTGCCCAGCACCACATAGTCCCCGTGCCCCTTCATTAAGACCAGGTCACTGTGCCCCCCGGAGACAATCAGGCAGACTACGGGGAAAGCAATGGTCTGGTCAGTCAGCCAGTTAGCGTAGATGTGCCCCTCAAGGTGGTTCACCCCGCTGATGGGCAAGTCATGGGCGGCGGCGACCGCCTTGGCCATATTCACCCCGACCAGCAGCGAGCCCGCCAGGCCGGGCCCCATGGTGACGGCAATGCCATCGAGGTCGCTCAGGCTGGCTTTAGCCTCAGCCATCGCCTTTTCCATAACCGGAATAATAGTCAAGAGGTGCTGCCTTGAGGCTACCTCGGGGACAATCCCGCCATAGCGGGCGTGGAGCTCCACCTGGGAGGCTATCTGGTTGGCTCTAATTTTAGCCCCGTCCGCCACCACGGCGGCGGCGGTTTCGTCACAGGAGGTCTCGATACCCAGAATTTGCATACCTTAAAATTATAGCATAGATAATTTAGTTCTTTTGACACACCTATAAGCCAATGATATTATTTGGCTACGTGGAGTATCTTCAAGAGTGGGGTGATCTATATGTCTAATGTGGAAACACTATATTGGGTGTTGCTGCTGCTGGTTTTTCTGGTTCTATCTGCCTTCTTTTCCAGCGCGGAGACAGCCTTTGTCTCCCTGCAGCGGGTAAAGGTTGAGCATATGGTCAGCACCGGGGTGAAGGGGGCAAAGCGGGTGTCCAAGCTGATTGAGTACCCGGAGAGGTTTCTCTCCACCATTCTGCTGGGCAACAATCTGGTAAACACGGCGGCGGCGGCCATAGCTACTGTTATGGCGATCCGTTTCTTGGGACAGGAGTGGGCGGTGATAATCGCCACTGCGGCGGTAACTATTGTCCTGCTCATATTCTGTGAAACCGTTCCCAAGACCATGGCCGCCCACCACTCGGAGAAGCTATCACTGCTATTTGCCCGGCCAATACAGCTGATTGGCTGGTTGTTTAATCCGGTGGTGGTGGTGCTGAGCTGGATAGCTTCCGGCTTCACCAGGCTGGTCGGTGGCACACCGGTAGCCCGGTCCATAATCAGTGACGAAGAGATTCGCACCATGATATCGGTGGGGTACAGAGAGGGGACGGTGGAGGAAGAGGAAGCCGAGATGCTGCACAATGTCTTTGATTTTGGCGACCGCCCGGTTCGTGAGGTGATGATACCGCGCCTGGAGGTGGTCTGTATTGAGAAGGGGTCCAAACTGGCTGATTTCCTCGCCCTGTACACCAAGTCCCCGGTATCCCGCTTACCGGTCTATGAGGAGAATATGGATAATGTGGTTGGCATTCTCTCGGTCAAAGATGTGCTTATGGCGCTGGCTAGCAGCACTGTGGATAGGGATAGTCTGATTGATGACCTGATGCGCCCGGCTTACTTTGCGCCGGAGACGAAGCTAATCAATGAGCTCTTTGCTGAGATGAGGGACAAAAACTTTCGCATGTCGGTGGTCATTGACGAGTACGGTGGTACCGCCGGCATCGTCAGCCTGAGCCGTCTGGTGGAGGAGATTGTCGGCCCGGTGGGGGACGAGCTGGCGGCGGCCGAAAAAGAATACGAAGCCATTAACGAGTACACCTTCCAGATTGACGGCGGCATGCGCATTGATGAAGCCAATGACGAGATGGAGCTGGATCTACCCGAGGGTGACTATGAAACGGTGGCCGGCTTTGTTTTGCACCTGCTCGGGCATATCCCGAAGCAGGGCGAACAGGTGAGGTATCAGAATTTGAAGCTGGTCGTAACCAAGATGCGCGGGAGGAAAATCGAAGAGATTCTGCTGACCAAGAAAAGGCCACCCCGGGAAGCCAAGGCAGGGCCGGGCAAAGTAACCCCGGCCGAACCGGGCCAGGAAACCAAAGAAGGGCCGGAGGAAGAGCCCAAAGGAAAAGATGCAGCGTCTGCGCGTTAGGTTTGCTCGAGGCGAAGAAGTAAAGTTCATCTCTCACCTGGATTTAATGCGGCTGTGGCAAAGAGCACTACGCCGTGCCGGCATGCCGCTGGCCTATTCCGAGGGATTTAACCCCCACCCCCGCATATCACTGGCGGCACCCCTGCCCCTCGGGGTAACCAGCGAAGCCGAGCTCATGGACGTCCAGGTTCACAAATGGGTATCTCCCCATTTCTTTACCAGCGCTCTCAGCCAGCAGTTACCGGCGGGCATTGAAGTCCGGCAGGTGTACCCGATATCACTGACCCTGCCCTCGCTGCAATCGCAGGTCCGCTTTGCCGAATATCAAGTTGAGGTGGAGACAGAAGAAAAGGATATTGAGGCCAAGCTTGCCTCTCTGCTCGCGCTAAAGCAGCTGCCGTGGCAGCACCAGCGGGATACCGGTCCCAAGAGCTACGACCTGAGGGCGTTAATCGATGACCTGTGGCTGCTTAGCTCTCAGCCTTCCGGCGGCACGATAGGGATGAGGCTGCGCTGTGATAGCCACGGCTCGGGAAGACCGGAGCAGGTTACGGCTGCCCTCGGCTTTAGCCAGTATCCCACGTCAATACAACGCACCAAGCTTATCCTGGAAACGAGTTAGCTATGTCCATTCAGGAAGAAAGTCAGCAATCGCTGGAACGGAAAGTATTGGGCTTTATCCGGGAGCATCAGCTGATATCGGCGGGAAAGCCGCTGGTGGTGGCTGTCTCCGGTGGCCCCGATTCGGTCTGTCTCTTTCACATTCTGCTCGGGCTGCAACAAGAGCTGGGGGTGAAGCTTCATGTGGCGCACCTCAACCACCAGCTGCGTGGGGCAGAGGCGGAGGCGGATGCCCGTTATGTTGCCGGGCTGGCCCGGCGCCTGGCGGTTCCGGCTACCATCGAGCAGCGTGATGTCAGGGCTTATCAGGCCGAGCACCGTCTCTCCCTGGAGGAGGCGGCCAGAGAGGTGAGGTATGCCTTTCTGGCTGAGGTAGCCAGGGCTGTTGGCACTGACTGGGTGGCGGTGGGGCACACTCTTGATGACCACATTGAGACGATACTGATGCACCTGATTCGGGGCACGGGCAGCCGGGGGCTGCGCGGGCTTCAACCTGAGATTAGCTGGCAGATTTCGGGTGCCAGCCTGACCATAGTCCGGCCTCTTTTATCAGTGAGCCGGCAGGAGACCGAGAGCTATTGCCGCCTTCATAAGCTCAGTCCCCGCGTTGACAGCTCTAATCTGTTGCTCTCACCATTGAGAAACAGAGTCCGGCACCAGCTTCTCCCTCTGCTTGAGGGCTATAACCCGCGCATTGCCGAAGCCTTACTTCGTACCGCCGGCATTGCCGGCGATGACCTCGCCTTTCTGGATGGGGCGGTGGCTGAAGTGTGGGACGGCATTGTCCAGAGGCAGAAGAAGGCAATTACTCTGGATAAGAAGGGCTTGCTTGAGCTGGCCCCCGCCCTCAAGCGCCACCTGCTCCGGACCGCCATCGAAGGGCTGATTGGGAACATCAAAGACATTGAGGCGCATCACATTGAAGAAATTATGGCTATTTTAAATAAGCCCGCCGGCAAGAGAAAATGCCTGCCCGGTGGCTTAATCTTTGCCGTGGAATACGACCGCTATGTATTAAGCTCAGATGAGGCCGGTCTGTCCCCCCTCCCCAAGCTGGAAGGCGAGTTCAATCTAAAGATACCCGGCGCCACCCGGCTGCCGGGCGGGCAGGTAACGGCAACAATCTCAAACCGAGAGCAGTTGGCAGCCGCGGAGATAAATTTAACTGATAGCGATTTTACCGCCTGCTTTGACTTTGCCAAAACGGGTGATAAATTAACGGTGCGCACCCGCCGGCGCGGCGACCGCTTTCAGCCGCTGGGGATGGGCCAGCCCAAGAAGCTGGGCGAGTTTATGATTGACGCCAAAGTCCCCCAGGCCTGGCGGGGGCAAGTCCCCCTCGTCTGCTCACCGGGCCAGATATTGTGGGTGGTCGGCTACCGCATCGACGAAAGGGTGAAGGTTACTGATAGCACCAGGCGAATTCTGTGTCTGGAGATGGAAAGGCAGCCCTAGGTTTTACAGGATGCGCTTCAGGCGGGGGTTGGGGGTAATGCCGGGGATGCGGCCCCGTTTGGCCATGGGCTTACCGTCTATTTCGTGCAGGTCGGCGGTAAAGTCAATCGGCCGGGCGCCGCTGATATAGCGGCCGGCACCGAAGCCATCAACCGGCGCCTTATTCTCCAGAAAGTAGGTGATACGCTCCGGGTCAAGCCCACCGCTGACGAAAATCTTGACATGCTTGAAGCCAGCCTGGTCCAGCCTGGCCCTGACTTCCTTGACCAGGTCGGCGGTAACCCGTCCCCGTTCGGCGGGGGTATCCAGCCTTACGCTGCTCAGCTTCTTGCCCAGCGCCTCCGCCACCCTGAGGCTCTCCTCAGCCTCGTCCTTGAAGGTATCAACCAGGGAGATGCGGGGCACTTCGGGGGGCATATATTTATCAAAGGCGACGGTGGCTTTGACGGTATCGCCGAAGGCAATAATCATGGCGTGGGGAATTGTCCCTGACGGCTCAATGCCGGCCAGTTTAGCCCCGGCAATGCTGGAGCAGCCGGCGCAGCCACCAATGATGGCGGCGTAGTCCATTCTACCGGCGACCGAGGGGTGGACTCCCCTCGCCCCGAAGCTGACAATCGGTATCCCCCGGGCGGCATCGGCGCATTCACGGGCGGCGGTCGCCCAGCCGCTGCAGTGGGCCAGAATGCCGTCAATGGCGGTCTCGTACATCCCGTAGCTCTGATAGGGGGCGGTGATGCGCAGCACCACTTCTTTGGCCGATATGCTGTCGCCCTCAGCCAGCGCCCATACCTCACGGTTATCTTTGGGTAGGACCCGCTCCAGCAGCGCCTTGACCTCCTCCATACCGCACAGTATCCCCGCCTGCTGGGGGAAGACCTGCATGGTGGCTACCGGGTTAATCCCTTCCTGGCGCAGTATTTCCACGGTGCGGGCAAAGTAGACATCGGTAGTCTCCCCGGAAATAATATCTTTATCGGGTTCAAATTTAGGTAACTTCACTGGGTACACCCCCTATCTGGTCAGTTTGGCGCCGAGCACCTTCTCCATATGCTCCAGGGCAAATTCGTGCATTGCCTCATCCGGCGAGGCAACGCAGTTGAGGGGCACCTCCACTTCGTAGTCACGGTTACGGGCATCGGCGACGGTATGGAGCACGCAGATATTGGTCAGCACGCCGCAGACAATTAACTTCTCCGGCTTGAGCTCTTTAAGCTTTGTCTCCAGGGCAGTATCAAAGAAACCGCTGTAACGCCTTTTGGGTAGTGTCTCCCCGGCATATTTGGCCAGTTCCGGGATGATTTCGGTCTCCGCAGTGCCGGCAATGCAGTGCGGGGGGAACATCTTGAATTCAGCGTCATCGGGGTCATGCCGGTCGCAGATGAAGAAGATTTTCGAGTTCCGGGCGAGTTCATCTTCCAGAAGGCGTTGCATACTGGGGATGATGCGGCGGGCTTTAGCGCCGATATACAGGGGATAGCCCTCCTCAAGAAAGCCCCTCAGCATGTCTATCACCAGAACGGCATTAGCCATCACCCACCTCCCTGGCTAAATACTGCCTCAGTTTGGCGGCTAAATCAAGTGGGTCGCTGGAGATGATGCTCTGGGCATAGATTTCCATACCGCCCACATCGGAAGCCCGGCTGGTTGGGTCGCCCCGGTCAAGAAGCCGGACCAGTACCGGGAAGCCCGCCCAGCTCTCCTCGGTTTTAGCGAGGGGCGGGGTTATCAGGCTGAGATTGAAGCTGGTTACGCCTATTCGGTCCCGGAAGAAGGTTAATACCTCATAGATTCTTTCCTTGAGGGAAAGACTTAGCTCTGCTGACATTAAAATAACCTCATTATTCTTGAAGGGGGTCAGGTGGCTAAGTATTTTAACCCCTTTCTTCTCCAGAGCACAATCTATAAGCTGGTGAATCTGGAACAGGTCGGCAAAGTAGTTTGAGCCGTAATTCTGCTTGTAATTCTGGGCTGCCTGGCGCAGCCCTTCAATGCGGGCGTAGTGCCGGTGGGTGGTCAGCATCACCTGGGCATGCCCGTGATGAATCGAGGCCCCCGCCCGCCACAGGCAGTTCCAGATAAACAGGAAATACTTAGCTTTTGGGTTGAATTTATGGGCTCTCTGCGCCCACTCCCAGCCCGTGTCAATATAATCAATAACCTGCTCCCGGGAGAAATTAAGGGGGTTGAACTCGTTGAAGATGACTACACCGTGAAGGCCGTCATACTTGGCGACATTGCTGGCGGTGATGCAGTGCCGGCCGCTTACCCGCCCGAAGAGGTCTTCCGGGGTATCTTTTTCGGGGTGGGCAAATATGTCCTGGCGGCGGGCATTTTCAAGCTGGCTCTCAATGCTCTCGGTCTCTTTAGCCAGAATCGGGCGCAAGGCGCGCTGCCGGTTAAACAGGGCGCCCTCGCTGGTTATCTGGTTGGTTACCCGGACAATCGGCTGTTTTTTGACCGCGGCTACTGAGCCGAACTGCTGTTTAACCCAGGGCGCCATGCTCGGTGGCGGGTTTAGCTCGCCGACGGTGGTAGTCACCTCATATATTCGCTGGAACAGAGCCTTATCCTGGGGCGGTAATGAAGCGACTATTTCCTCCAGGCGGTCAATAGTTAAATCGGTCATGACTATGCTTAGTGTCTGAAGTGCCTCTCCCCGGTGAAGACCATGGCGAGGTTGTGCTTGTCCGCCGCCTTGATTGACTCCTCGTCCCGGATGGAACCGCCGGGCTGGATAATGGCGGTTACCCCGCAGGCGGCAGCCAGTTCCACCACATCGGAGAAGGGGAACATGGCATCCGAAGCCAGCACGCTGCCCCTGGTCTTATCCCCGGCCTTTTCTTTAGCGATTTGGGCACTGATGATGCGGCTGGGCTGTCCGGCACCCATGCCCACGATGGTCTTGTCTTTAACCAGAACAATGGCATTGGACTTGATATGTTTCACCACCCGCCAGGCAAAGAGCAGGTCGGCGATTTCGGCCTTGGTTGGCTCACGTTTGGTTACCGTTTTCAGGTTGACCCTATCTTCCGGCACCGAGTCCGAGCCCTGAATCAGCAGTCCGCCTTTTGCCCGGCGGTAGTCAAAGTAGCCCGGTTCCGCCTTGCCGTAGCCGGGGGGTAATTCGGCACGGAGAATGCGCAGGTTTTTCTTCTTTTTCAGTGTTTCCAGTGCCTCAGCCTCGTATTCAGGGGCGATAACTATCTCGTAGAAGACCGGCCTCATCTCCTCAGCCATAGCCTGGGTAACGGTTCGATTTGAGGCGACAATGCCCCCGAAGGCAGCCACCGGGTCGCCGGTGAGCGCCCGGCGGTAGGCTTCGGTGATGTCGGGGTGGCTGGCCAGACCGCAGGCGTTGGTGTGCTTGATAATAGCCACGCTGGGGGCGGCAAAATCGGTAACCACCCCCCAGGCAGCATCCCCGTCCAGAATATTGTTAAAAGAGAGCTCCTTGCCCCATAGCTGCTCCGCCCAGGTGATACCGGTCGGCTTCTTCTCGCCCACGGTAAGCTCGGCATAGAAAGCGGCCGGCTGGTGCGGGTTTTCCCCGTAGCGAAGGCCGTAGCGCTTCTTCAGGGCGATGGTCATCTCGTCGGGGAAGCCCTCTTCATCCTGTCTTAAATACTGGGCAATAGCCGTGTCATATAGCGCCACATGCTGGAAGGCTTTCTGCGCCAGGCGTTTGCGCTCCTCAAGCGGCAGCTCGCCCTGCTTTAGTTTGTCTATAATTAGCGGGTAGTCAGCCGGGTCAACCACCACGATTACGCCGGGGAAGTTCTTGGCGGCGGCGCGAATCATGGTCGGGCCACCGATGTCAATATTCTCCAGGGCTTCATCAAGGCTGACCCCTTCTTTAGAAACCGTCTGGACGAAGGGGTAGAGGTTTACCGCCACCAGGTCAATAAGCTCAATTTTATTCTTGGCCAGTTCCTCAAGGTGGGCGCTCAGATTGCGTTTGGCGAGCAGACCGCCGTGGACGGCCGGGTGGAGTGTCTTCACCCGCCCGTTAAGTATTTCGGGAAAGCCGGTAATCTCGGATACGCTCTTTACCGGCACTTTAGCCTCGGCGAGAGCCTTCTTGGTGCCGCCGGTGGAGAATATCTCATAACCCAGCCGGCTTAGGTCTTGGGCAAAATCACTTGCCCCCGTCTTGTCAGAGACACTGATAATGGCGCGCATTAACACTCCTTTCTTTATTTTAAATATATTTTAACTATGCGATAACTACGCGGTCTTTCCCCGCTAACTTAACCACCTCACCGATTACTTTAGCTTCGGGCAGCTTTTGGGTGAGCTGGCGGGCGTTCTGGGGTGAAGATATAACCACCATGCCGATGCCCATATTAAACACATGGTACATCTCGTCCCGGTCAACATTGCCCCGCTGCTGGATGAGCGGGAAGATGGGCGGCACCGGCCATGATTTAGAATCAAATCTGGCGGCTAAGCCCTGGGGCAAAACGCGGGGCACATTGCCGATAAGCCCACCGCCGGTGATATGGGCCAGGCCCTTGATCAGGGGCAATAGCGGCTTTAGCTGGTGGTAGTAGCTGCGGTGGGGCTCAAGGAGCTCCTCACCCAGCGGACGGCCCAGTTCGGGGAAGTTTTTATTGAATTCGGTAGTCTTGAAGAGCCGGCGCACCAGCGAGTAGCCGTTGGTATGCAGCCCGCTGGAGGGTAAGCCGATGATGCTATCGCCAGCGGCGATTGACTGGCCGGTAATAATCTTATCTTTCTCCACCACCCCGATGACAAAGCCGACCAGGTCGTAGTCTTCGCCGGCGTAAAGCCCGGGCATCTCGGCGGTTTCCCCGCCGATAAGGGCACAGCCCACCTCGCGGCAGGCCTGGGCTAACCCCTGGGCGATGGCGCCTACCTGCTCGGCAAGCAGCTTGCCCATGGCGATGTAGTCCAGAAAGAAGAGGGGCTCCGCCCCGCAGGTGAGGATGTCATTAACACAGTGATTGACGATGTCAATGCCGACGGTATTGTGCCTGCCCAGAGCCGAGGCAATCTTGAGCTTGGTGCCGACACCGTCAACACTGGAAACCAGCACCGGGTGCTGGTACCCCTTGAACTCAAAGAGACCACCGAAGAAGCCGACACCACTCAGTACCTCGGGGCGGGAGGTGGAGCGGGCGTGCCGGGCGATTAGCTCCTTGGCTTTAGCGGCCACATCAAGGCTGACACCGGCTTTAGCATAGCTTTCCTTAATCTGCTTTGCCTCCTTTAGTAGCTTTAGCTGGTTTCTTTAATGGGATTTCGGTTACGGTCATATTTTGGCGCACATACTTGTAGATTTCGACAACGACGGCGGTCAACGGCACCGCTAGTATCAGTCCCCAGAAGCCGGCAAACTTGGCGCCCAGAACAAGCAGGACGATGACCACCGCCGGGTGTATCCGCAGATAACCTCCTTGCACCCGAGGGACGAGCAGCGTATTTTCCAGAAGTTGAACCGCTAGAAAGAGAACGGCTACCCAGATTGCCTTTTCCGGGACTATGGCCAGGGTTACTATCACCGCGGTGATACCGCCAATCCAGGGGCCCAGTATCGGGATGAGCTCGGTGACACCGGCAAAGACGGCCAGCACCGGCGCCAGTTCTATTTCTAAAATGAGTAAGCCGATGAAAACGAGGTAAGCCACCACAAAGCCGAGTACCAGCTGGGCGCGAATATATCGTCCCAGCACCCCTTCAAAAATTGAGCTGATATTTCGGGCGTGTTCCGCTACCGGGGGGGAAAAAGCCGAATAAAAGCCATTCTTCAGCTTTTCTGAATCCTTCAGGAGGTAGAAGAGAAAGACGGGTAAGGCCGCAAAACCGAAAATTAAGCCAAAGGTGGCCGGTATGAACGAGACGCCAGTCAGGAAGATACCCTTGATGGCGGCACCGGCGGCGGTGCCCACTTCCAGCATAAAGTCATAGACCTGCTGTTGTGCCTCTATGGGGAATTGCTGCCGGAAGAGCTCGGCAACATGCTCCAGTTCCCATAAGCCCCGGGCGATGAACTGGGGGGCATAGTTTATCAGGACATAAAGGGCATTAACGATGGCACTGATGAGAAAGTAGGAGAGGATGCCGACTATGGCCAGCATGACGATGAAGATAATTATTATCAGGGAGACCCGCTTGGACTGCTGCCACCTGCCTTTAGCCGG
>CAZMTT010000004.1:0-41792 GCA_964569555.1 uncultured Dehalococcoidales bacterium
GAGGCAGTCTGTAACTTTGCAGGCTAAACCAAGAGTCTCAGATACGTGCTGTTTTGATTCCGAATATTGACAATCCAACTTAGTAGGACTAGACTCAAACCACCAAGGCCGAGGTAGGGAAGACGGGAAAAGTAAAGACACATAACCACCCTTTATACGTATTTCTTAAAGGGAGTGTCTTATGAACAAAGTAAGTAAAAATACCTTAATTTTGATGTTGGCTGCTTTCTTCATTGGTATAGCAGTAGGAATAGTAGGCTTGGCTTTCTTTTTGGGAGCTTTCTTTAGATGACGGAGTCGGTTTATTCAACCGAACGCCCAAAGGTTGATAATGTATAGCAGTAGATGGTGCTACTCTTAATGTGAAAGGAGGTGATGAACATGCGGATTAGCATTCTACCAAAAACTTCAATGGGTTGGTGGTCGGTCGGCTTATGTATAGTTAGTATTCTATTCTTTGCGTTGTTTACAGTACTACTCGGTTCAGGACCAGATTACAATATGCCTCTTGCTTACGCCTTAACCGCCGTTCTTACGGGCATATCAGTTGCAGGTTTCGTAACAGGGCTCCTTGGTATCATGAAGAGAAAAGAGCGGTCTATTATTGTGTTTGTGGCGATGGCAATCAGCTTATATAGTCTGATAAGTGGTCTGATAGCAGGGGTGACTTCACTGCTTGGCTTGGCAAAGTAGACATTAGGATTATGATGATTAAAAATCCAATTTCAAGAAACACCCTCTCGGCTTTAGCGATATTGGTGTCTATTCCTATCATGCTTACTCTGCTTTTTCTTTTGTACGCCCTAATTTTTAATCTTTACAATATGCTTATACCTCTGAAACCAGACGAGCCTAACCCATTTTTCGTTCTCCGACCAATTACACTTTTTGTGGTTCTAGCCGTTCTTTCTTGGTTTATCTTTCGTTCAAAAATACCCACGTTGTATAAGGCTATATACATAACTTGGCCGGTGGCAACTGTGTTGGCTCTTGTCGGTATTTATTTTGAACGTTCGCCAGTCTTAATATATTCGCTTTGTGCTTTATTTACCCTCGGCGTTTTAGCTTATCTATTTTTTACCAAGAAGTCATGGTTTTATTATGTCAGTGTGATTCCTGTTTCAATTGCCTTGTTGCTGGTGAAACTGTTAGGCGTAGAAATATAGCTACCACAGCTAGAATTCGGAAGAAACTCCCCCTTAAATTTTACAAAGGAGGGGAAATAGAATGACCGAAAAACCTTTTAGAGATTATCCCCTGATGACTCGCGCCCTGTTTAAGTTGGTGTCTCCATTTGTGGCCTTTGTGATGAATAGCCCTCTTAGACCAAAATTCAACGATCCTATCAAAACCTTAAAAGGGGCAAGAATTCAAGCCGGGCAGAAGGTATTGGAAGTCGGTTGCGGCACGGGATACTTTACAATTCCAGCTGCTAAGTTAATAGGTCACTCAGGTCTTATACATGCCATCGATATATATCCGGCGTCTATTGAGTATGTCACAAGGAAAGTTAGGGATGCTAAATTAACTAACGTTAAAATAAGTAACGCCGATGCCAATGATACCAAATTGCCTAATAACAGCTTCGACCTAATCCTTCTTTTCGGTGTAATTCCAGCCCCTATTCTGCCTTTGAATAGATTGATGCCTGAGATGCACCGGTTGCTCAAGTTAAGTGGCTCCCTAGCGGTTTGGACAGCCTTCCCTTGGTGGTCTCCTACGTCTATGACTAGAAGCAAGTTGTTCACTTACGCAGGGAAGAGCAATGGAGTGCACATGTTCCAAAAGGCCTAGGCCCAAAAAGAGAACCGGAAACACGTGCCATGGCACTTCCTGTAGAAAACCCCATAGAAGGATCGATGCTAATTTGATTCATCTCAAATGGGTCATAAATGGTCGGGATACTAAGGAATTATTTAGCTGATTTTGAAACGGTTCTAGGTTTCGTCCTCAACTCCACCTAAGGGGATTCGAACTACCCTCATTAGCAACTCAAGTTAAACGCCAGTTTAAAAGTTCTACCTATCGTACAGTACCGCCCACCTTAGTGGACTCGAACTAAGGCACGGTAACTCAGATTGGGAGTCAGGTGATCATTTGGGGCGCACTATAGAACTTATGTCGGCGACATTATCAGTAAAGTTACCGTAATTACCTGTTAAAAAACGGGATATCTCCTGTTGGCCACGGGTTTTTTGAATACGTAGTACACGATGGAGTACGCAGAGCGTAAAAAATGGCACAAAGAGCGCGTTAAATGGCACAAAGAGCATCTTAACTGGCACACCGCTGTCAGAAAGTGCAGATTAAATGGCTGATGATGGGCACGAAGTGCTTCTTAACTGCCACGGAGGTGTCTGAGCATAAATGATTATGGATTTTCATCGGCCTCTTTCTTTTTTCCGGCGCGCCTTTTTCTCATTGCCGTAGACCACCGGCATCACTCCGTCGTAGGGATGCTGATTCGGCATCTTTATCTTACTTGGCTTTTTCTGGCGTTTGGCCTTTTTGGTTTTTCCGGGCTGTCTCAGGACCCCCAGCGTGATTACCGGGCTGGTGTGCTTCTGGGCATCGGATATGTCCTTGCCGACCAGGTGCGAGTAGAATTCGGAGGTGGTGCGGATGTCCTTGTGTCCCAGCATCAGGCGCACGTGTTCCAGGCTGGCACCGGCCCTGAGGTTGAAGGTGGCGCAGCTGTGGCGGAACTTGTGCGCCGAGAGCCTCTGGCTGATGCCGGCCCAGACGCCGATCCTGGCCAGGATCTGCTGTATCCGCGCCTCCTTCAGGGGATAGCCGTCCCGGGTAAGAAAGAGGCGCGGCTCGGCGACCGGCTCCGGCCTGACCCGGCGGTAGGCTTCGATGGCACCGGCCGTTGGCGCGGTGAAGTAGACCTGCTTTTCCATTTTGGTTTTAGGGCGGTAGACCCTCATCGTGCCGCCATTGGTGTCGACGTCGGTGTCGTTAAGCGCGGCGATCTCGCTTAGGGTGATGCCGGTGTCGAGTAAAACCGCAAGCAGTGCCAGCTCCCGCGGCATTTTGGCCACCGCCCGGAAAATGGCGGCTATTTCCTCCGCGGTGTAGATCTTGGGCTGCGTCTTGGCGGGTTTGGGCGCTTTGACCCCGGCCAGGGGATTTCGGTCGATGATTTTTTCCTCTTTGAGCAGGGCCCACAGGCCCTTTATCATCCGCACGTAGGTGTTGGTCGAGGTAGGCGAGAGCTTCTTGCCCTTATCCCGGGGCGTCCCCTGGTACCCGGTATTGTCCTGCAGCGAGACGATGAATCGCCGGAGGTCGTCGTCCTTGACCTTCCTTATATCGGGGATGCCGTCCATGAAATCGTCGAACTTACCTGCCGAGATCCGGGTGATGGTGATCGTTTGCTGGCTGTGGCCACGCGATCTTGCCAACAACTCGTATCTATCGAGCATATTCTGGATGGAAAATTTTGACAAGCAAGACCTCCCCCCACGCCTGTGGAGCGGGTGATGGGATTCGAACCCACGACCTCTTACTTGGGAAGCAAGCACTCTGCCGCTGAGTTACACCCGCTCAAAACCGCATCTTAATTTAAAAACCGTCTCTGGTCAAGGCCGGAAAATTACTTCCCTTTTCCCTCTGTCTTGGCTTCCAAACCGAGGCGGGAGGCAAATGCCTTGAACATGTCTATGGGTAGAGGGAAGATGATGGTGCTGTTCTTTTCCGAGGCTATCTCGACCAGGGTTTGCAGGTAGCGAAGCTGTAGGGTAACCGGTTCCCGGGCGATAACGGCTCCGGCTTTAGCCAGCTTTTCCGAAGCCTGAAACTCACCATCAGCGTGGATGATTTTGGCTCGCCTTTCTCTCTCTGCCTCAGCCTGGGCGGACATCATCCGCTTCATCTGGTCGGCCAGTTCCACCTCTTTAATCTCGACCGTGCTGACCTTTACCCCCCAGGGGTCGGTATGCTCGTCGATTATCTTCTGGAGCATCTGGTTCAGCTTTTCCCGCTGTGTCAGCAGCTCGTCAAGCTCGGATTGTCCCAGGATGTTGCGCAGTGTCGTCTGCGATATCTGGGAGGTGGCCCGGATATGGTCCAATACCTTGACCACCGAAGCCTCGGGGTCAACCACCCGGAAGAAGACCACCGCGTTGACTCTAACGGTAACGTTGTCTTTGGTGATTACCTCTTGGGGCGGCACGTCCATGGTTACCACCCGCAGGTCTACCTTTATCATCCGGTCAACAAAGGGAATGATGAGGAAGAGTCCGGGGCCCTTAGCCCCGATTAGCCGTCCCAGGCGGAAAATAACCCCCCGCTCAAATTCAGTGACAATTTTAACCGACATCGGGATAATGACAAGCAGGGCTAAAACGATAATACCGATAATAATTGTGTTGGACATTATTTACCTCCTTTACTTTTTCCGGGTTACATATAGCTTCAGGCCATCAACTTTGGTTACAGTCACCTCCTCCCCGGGTTCTGCCCGCCCCCCTTCGGATACGGCTGTCCAGCGCTCGCCTTCAATGAAAACCACTCCTTTCGGGTCCAGGGCGGTCACCACTTCCGCCATCCGGCCCACCAGCTCTTCCCGGCCGGCGGCTATCTGGTTGCGGTGGGCTCGGACTCCCCAGATTACGGAGATAGTAATAAAAGCTACCATGCCAATGGCAGTTACGGCAATCAGCCAGGGGTTCATTTGAAACAACTCAAGCCCTCCTTTTACTGTTTACTGTTTCTTGGTCACCCGCAGGACTAGGCCATCAACCTTGGTGATAATCACTTCTTCGCCAGCTTTTAGCCGCCCCTTGTCGGCGACCGCTGCCCAGTGTTCCCCCTTGAAGAAGACCAGCCCTTCCGGGTCAAGGTCTTGCTTCACCACGGCCGTCTTGCCGACCAGTTCCTCCCGGCCGGTCTTGGCCTGGCGGCGGTGCGCCTGAATTACCCGTTGCAGGACAAAGGCGACGACACCGGTAACCAGCAGGACCACGACGGCAATCAGCCAGGGGTCAACCTGAAACATTGCCGGCTGCCCGGGAAACAGAATCAGGGAGCCCAGGACCAGGGCGGCAATGCCCCCGGCGGTGAATAAGCCGAAGGTGGCGGTCAGCGCCTCGCCGACGAATAGACCGAAGGCAAGTATGATGAGAAGTATGCCACCCCAGAAGGCATCCAGCACGTTCAGGGCGTAGAAGGCGAGGAGCAGGCAGATGGCGCCGGTGATGCCGGGGAACAGGGCACCGGGGCTGTAAATCTCGGCAATAATACCCAGACTGCCCACGGAAAGCAGGATATAGGCGATGTTGGGATGGCTGATGGTTTGCAGAAAGCGCTCGATAAAGGTCATCTCAGTCCGGTCCAGGACATAGTTCTCGGTCTCAAGAGTTACTTCTTCACCGCCGGCCAGAGTAACCGGCTGGCCGTTAATTTTGGCCAGAAGTGCACCTATATCCTCGGCGCGGAGGTCAATGAGGTTATTCTCCAGGGCGTCAACATCGGTGAAGGACTTGCTTTCGGTTACGGCTAGTTTGGCTTCTTCAATGTTACGGCCGCGCTCCTGGGCGATGGTCTCCATCCACTTGGCCGAAAATTCGGTTATCTTTTTCATCTGCGCTTCCGGTATTTCCTCCCCGCCGGCACTTACCGGGTGGGCGGCACCGATGGTTGTCCCCGGCGTCATGGCGGCGATATGGCCGGACAGGGTAATAAAAGTGCCCGCCGAAGCCGCCCAGGCTCCCTTGGGAGAGACATAGACAACAACCGGGACTCGGGCATTCAGGATTCTCCCCACTATCTGCTCGGTTGGCTCCATCAGCCCGCCCGGGGTATTCAGCTCAATAATGCAGGCAGTGGCATTTTCTTCTTCCGCTTGGCTGATGCCGCGGTCAATGTAGTCGGCAATAATGGGCACGATGGTGCCTTCAACGTGCAGGACTTTAACTGACTGGTTAGCGGCGTTAACGCTGAGCGAGGCTAAAGCTCCGGCCACCAGACTGATAAAAAAGACGAGGCGCAGGATTTTAAACAAATGCTTACTCATCTGACCTCAATAGCATAATGAGCTTAAATTTTGGTATAATCACCCTGTTTAAGATTATATCTTGTCTTAGTGCCCCCTGCAAATGAAACAGCAGGCTAGTAATGAGTGGAATTTTAAGGCTGAGGCAGACTCTGATTAAGTTGCTGACCGAGGCGGCCAGTGAAGCCCGGCAGCAGGGCAAGTTGCCGGCGGTAGCCCTGCCCGAAGTGTTGATAGAGCACCCGCGCTACGCGGAGCATGGGGACTATGCCAGTAGCTTAGCCTTGAAGTTAGCCCGCGCCACCGGGCTGGCACCGTTAGCCATTGCCAAAGATATAGTCGGGCTTATCACCCCTCCCCCCGAAATCAGTCAGATTGCGGTGGCACCCCCGGGATTTATTAATTTTATCCTCAAAGATGACTGGCTGGCGGGCCAGGTTGATAAAATTCTGGCGGCCGGTGACGGCTACGGAAGTATTGATATGGGCCGGGGGAGCTGGGTGCAGGTGGAGTTCGTCAGTGTCAATCCCACCGGGCCGCTTCATGTCGGACATGGCCGCGGTGGGGTGCTGGGCAGTACCCTGGCTAATGTGCTCGCCAGTGCCGGCTACAAGGTAGAGACGGAGTACTACCTCAATGATGCCGGCAGCCAGATAGATGCCTTTCAGCGCACTCTCTATGCCCGCTATCAGCAGGGTCTGGGCACCGATGCCGAGATGCCCGCTGACGGTTACCGGGGTAGCTATATGATTGACCTTGCTAAAGAGATTATCGCCGAAGAAAAAGATAGATTTCTCAAGCTGCCCGAAGCCGAAGCGGTGCCGGCGCTGGGGCGGGTGGGGTTGGCCAAGATGGTAACGCAAATCAAGGCGGACCTGGAGCAGCTGGGGGTGAAATTTGATGTCTGGTTCAGTGAGCAGAGCCTCTATGATAAGGGGCAGTACGATAAGGCGATGGCGCTCCTGCGCCAGGGGGGCTATATCAGCCAGAGAGAGGGGGCAGTCTGGTTCGGCTCGACCGCTCTCGGTGAGGACAAGGATAACGTGGTGGTGCGGGGCGACGGCTCCCCAACCTATTTTGCCTCTGATATTGCCTACCACTATAACAAGTTCGTCGAGCGCAAGTTTGACACGGTGATTAATATCTGGGGGGCGGATCACCAGGGGCATGTCTCCCGGATGAAGGCGGTTATCGGTGCCCTGGGCATTAACCCGGAGCGGCTAAAGATAATAATCTCACAGCTGGTCACTCTGCGCCGGGGTGACGAGCTAATTCGCGTATCCAAACGCAGCGGTGACATTATCACCCTGAGTGAGGTAATCGACGAGGTGGGGCGCGATGCCGGCCGCTTCTTCTTTCTGGCGCGCAGCGCCGATAGCCAGATGGACTTTGACCTGGAGCTGGCCAAGAAACAGTCAGAAGATAACCCAGTTTACTATGTCCAGTACGCCCATGCCCGCATTGCCAGCATCCTGCGTCTGGCTGAAGAACGGGGCATTGACTTCAGTGGTGGCGATGTCTCGCTATTGACCACCGAGCCGGAATTAAGCCTCATCCGGAAGGCATTACTTTTGCCGGAGATAGTTGAGGTCGTGGCGACCACTCTGGAGCCCCATCATCTTGCCTATTATGCTCAGGACCTGGCCACTGTCTTTCACAGCTTTTACAAGCTGTGCCGGGTCGTCTCTGAGGACGAAGCCCTGAGCCAGGCCCGCCTCAAGCTGGTGAAAGCCGCCCAGATTGTGCTCGCCAGAACACTTCACCTTATGGGAATGACAGCGCCGGAAAAGATGTAATAAGTTGCGGCTTATCTGGTGTGTTTGGTGACAAACCGCTTCATTCGGGTGAGGGCTTCTTTAATATCATTGGGTGAGGTGGCGTAGCAGCAGCGAATATAGCCCTCGCCGCACTGACCAAAGGCAGAGCCGGGGACGGCGGCTACCTTTTCCTCAAGCAGCAGCTTTTCGGCAAATTCCTCGGAAGATAAGCCGGTGCTTTTGATAGAAGGGAAGGCATAGAAGGCTCCCTTGGGCTCAAAGCAGGGGAGCCCGATTTCATTCAAGCCCTTGACGATGAGCTTGCGCCGCTGGTCGTAATCGGCGACCATTTCCAGGACGCTGGGCTCGCCCTCTTTCAGCGCCGCTATGGCCGCCACCTGAGACATGGTGGGGACGCACATCATGGTGTACTGGTGAATTTTGGTCATGGCGGCAATGAGCTCCCGGGATGATGCCGCATAGCCGATGCGCCACCCGGTCATGGCGTAAGCCTTGGAGAAGCCGCCGAGCAGGATGGTGCTCTCTTTCATTTCGGGCAGGCTGGCAAAGCAGGTGTGCTCAACGCCGTAGATTAGCCGGGCGTAAATCTCGTCGGAGATTACGATTAGCTGGTGGCGCCGGGCTACCTCGGCGATTGACTTCAGCTTGTCCCGGGACATTACCGCCCCGGTGGGATTGGCCGGATAGCCGATGAGAATTGCCTTGGTTCTATCGGTTATGCGTGCCTCAATTTCAGCGGCACTTATCTCAAAGCCGTTTTGCTGGTAGGTGGGCACCTTAATCACGGTGCCGCCGGCGAGAAGGGCACAGGGTTCATAGGCAACATAGCACGGGTCGGGCATAATAACCTCATCCCCCGGGTTGAGGATAGCCCTCATCGACAGGTCCATTCCCTCGCTGACCCCGACCGTAAGCAGCAGCTCACCTTCCGGGTCATAGCTCAGGTTATATTTATCCTTCAGGTAGCGGGCCAGCTCATGGCGTAGCTCGGGAATCCCCAGGTTTGAGGTGTACATGGTGTAGCCCTTCTCCAGCGACTGGACGGCCGGCTCACAGATGTGCCAGGGGGTGCTGTAGTCCGGTTCACCGACGCCAAGCGAGATAATCCCTTCCATCGACGCTAGCAGGTCAAAGAACTTGCGTATCCCGGAAGGGGATATCTGCTTCAGTCGCTCCGAAATAATTTCAGCCTGTTTTTTGTGTTTGACCCGAGTGTTTACTGCCATTGAAGTCTCCCGAGTGAATATACACTATAGCAAGAGCGCTAATTATTTGTCTAGAGTATTACCGGCTGTCGCTTGACCTCTTCCTCTCCCTCCAGAATCTCGCCATCCTCTTTATACCGCTTGAGCATAAAGTGGGTAACCGTGCCCTGTACCCCATCAATGTGGGCCAGCTTCTGGGAGACGAATTCAGCAACCTCCTTCTCGGTCTTACCGACCACCAGCAGCATGAGGTCATAGTTTCCCGAAAGCAGATAGACGGTGCGAACCTGGGGGAAGTGGTAGATACGCTCGGCAACCGAATCAAAGCCCGCCTCCGGCTCCGGAGTAACCTTGACCTCGATTAAAGCCGATACCTGACGCTCCTCCTTCACCTTGTCCCAGTTGACTACCGTTTTGTATTTCAGGATGACCCGGTTCTGCTCGGCCTGGCTGATGAGTTTGGTTACCTCGGCCTCAGAGAGCCCGGTCATGGTGGCGATTTGCCGGGTGGTGGTGCGGGAATCGTTTTCCAGTATTTTCAGAATTTCTTTTATCATTGTTTAACCCCCGATAGCTCAACTAGCGACCATTTCTTCCCGGTCTCATTGTAGCAGAGCTTGAAGTGCTTATTATCTCCGGTCCGGACCAGGAAGCATCTTTCTCCTGGCTCCTGCCAGGCGCTTTCTATCTCCTCAATTTCATATTGCCGGTCTTCCCAGCGGAAAGACCGCGGGCTTTCGGCATAGGTATAGCCAGAATAGCAGTTAACGCTAAGATTATTCAATCTACTTCCCCCGTTATATCGGGTAAACGGCTCAGATTTCTATCTTGGTTCGGGCGTACCATAAAACGGCGGCGATGCCAGTTAAAACAAACACCCCGATGCCACCACTCAGGTAGATATCCTGGACCAGGACTTGCTGGATGTCGCGGGAAAAATAGCTGAATATGACCATGAATATGTCGTGCCAGATGAAAGCCAGCAGACCGATAAAGGCGAGTACGCTGAAGGCAGCCGCCAGCACCGCTACCAGAATTCGCCACGGGTTAACTTTTCTTCGCTTCGCCAAAATTTCTTCCCCCTCGTATGGCGCAACCCCTGAATATAGCTAAGACCAGAATAGCAGTTATCTTAAAAAGATTTCAACTTTTTTGTTTTTATGGGGTAACCCTCCCCCTGTGTCCCCCTCCCTTTGATAAGGGAGGGGGAGGGATGGGAAGAGGGGCTTCGCCCCTCTTTAACTCTTTCTTTCCCATTGCACCATTGTGGCTCGCGCTGGCGCTGGAGTTATAGCACTAAACTTGCGAAACCACAGACCAATCACTGCGTAAGAAGTTTGTTCATCCATGCTTTTAAGGTCAACACACTTTAGTCCGATTTCCTCATAATCAGGGTAGTCCGTAGTAATTCTTTGAGATAATTTCTTAAAATCGTTCCAGAGACGGTGTGGTCGGTGAAGCTCAAAGTCACGTCTACTGAAACCAATGGCTATTAAGCCATTCCCTTGGTACTGCGGGTAAATTTTTTTATTATTGAGTTTCTTCATATCCTTAATTGCTTTCGCTTTCGCGAAACGATACCCTTTACTAGAATTACCCCGAGCGGTCTGCTTTAGTTCGAGGTATATGTATTTTTGGCTAGCAGGCAGCAAGATACTGAAGTCTGGGCGTCGCCTCGGGTCTCCATCCGCAATATACGCTTCAAGTTGAACAGTGAACCCTAGTGAACGGAGGTGTAAGGCCAACAACGAAGCTATCCCTGCCTCTCGTTCATTTGTTATAGAGAAATCCCATCCAGTTGCTAGATGAGCTAGGCTGCGTTGTCGCACTTCTTGGCAAAGTCCATCGCATAGCGTATCAAACAAAATTAGTAACTCTCGCCTCATCTTTTCTTCAAGCGTGCTCATCGTTGCACCCTAGAGCTTCTATAAAATAGGCTTGCGTTTGTGCCAGTCGGTGGCCTGTTCGTAGGCGTAGGCGATTTTCAGGATGGTCTCTTCGCTGAAGGGCTTGCCGATAATCTGCATGCCGATGGGCAGCCCATCGGCGAAGCCGGCGGGGATGGATATTGCCGGCAGACCGGCGATATTTACCGGTATGGTGCAGACATCAGATAGATACATCTGGAGCGGGTCATCCGTCTTTTCCCCTATTTTAAAGGGGACGGTGGGGGAGGTGGGGGTAACCAGGGCGTCGAACTTTTCAAATAGCTGGTCAAATTCCCGCCTGATCAGGGTGCGTACCTTCTGTGCCTTGAGGTACCAAGCATCATAGTAGCCGGCGGAGAGGGCATAGGTGCCGAGCATGATACGCCGCTTTACCTCGGCGCCAAAGCCATGCTGTCGGGTCTTCTCCATTGCCGTCCACATATTATCCGTCTCTTTATAGGAGAAGCCGTACTTCACCCCGTCGTAGCGGGCCAGGTTGGCCGAAGCTTCAGAAGGGGCAATAATGTAGTACACCGCCAGGGCGTAGGGGGTGTGGGGGAGGGAAACATCCCCGTCTATTCTTGCCCCCAGCCCGGCCAGCTTATCTATGGCCGCCCTTATGGCGGCTTCTACCTCGGCCTGTATCCCGGCCATGAAATACTCCCTGGGGATGCCGATTTTCAGCCCCTTCAGCTCCGTACTCAGGCATTGAGTATAATCAGGGGTGGGGTGGGGGACTGAGGTGGAGTCCCGGTGGTCATAGCCGGCAATGGCATTGAGCACCAGGGCACAATCGGTAACGTCCTGAGTCAGCGGCCCAATCTGGTCCAGCGAGCTGGCAAAGGCAACCAGCCCGTATCGACTTACCCGGCCATAGGTCGGTTTTAGCCCGACCACGTTGCAGAAACCGGCCGGCAGGCGGATACTTCCCCCGGTATCTGAGCCCAGGGCGTAGATTGCCTCACCGGCGGCAACCGCCGCCGCCGAGCCACCACTGCTCCCGCCGGGGACACGGCTCAAGTCCCAGGGATTGCCGGTGGTAAATAAGGCCGAGTTCTCGGTGGATGAACCCATGGCGAATTCATCCATGTTGGCTTTTCCCAGGATCACCGCCCCCGAATTATTTAATTTTTCGACCACGGTGGCATCATAGGGGGGCACGAAATTCTCCAGTATCTTTGACGAGCAGGTGGTGCGCACCCCCCGGGTGCACATGTTGTCCTTAACCAGCATCGGGATACCGGTGAGGGGATTATTATTATCTTTTTGGGCTAAAATCTTGTCCGCCGCCTCGGCTTGCTTCAGCGCCGGCTGGTCGGTAACGGTAACCAGGGCGTGGACTTTCGGTTCGGCTTCTTTGATGCGCTCCAGGCAGGCTCTGGTCAGCTCAACCGAAGAGAGCTTTCGGCTCTTGAGGAGTTGGTTTGCTTCATGGATAGTGGGCATAACTTACTCCAGCACGTGCCGCACCTTAAAGAAATTCCCCTCTTTCTGAGGGGCATTAGCCAGAACTTCACTCTGGGGCAGGGAGGGGGTAACCTTATCGTCACTGAGTACATTCTGAAGGTCAATTGACTGGGCGGTGGGGGGAACGCCGGTGGTATCCACCTTCTGCAGTATTTCAAAGTTCTCCAGAATGTTGGACAGTTCTTCGCTGAGGCGGTCTACCTCGGCCTCAGTCAAGCCCACCCGGGCCAGCAGGGCAATATGTAATACTTCTTCACGGCTTAGCTTCAATTGTTTGCCTCCGCTTTGTTAAAAACCGAATATAAAATTATAGCACTCATCTTTGAGTATCGGCAACCGAGTGTCCCTGATATAATGAGAAAGCAGGAGTAAGATGACTGCCAGACTTATCTTAGCCATTGTCAGCCTCGTTCTGGAGGAGGCCGCCATCGCTGTAATCGTGCTCATGGGGTTGCCCCGCCTGGGGATTAACCTGCCCCTGCCCGGCCTGATTGCGGTGATGGTGCTGTGGCTGGTCTATGGGGTGGTTATCTACCGCATCGGCAGCCGCGCCCTGCGCCGGGAGCCCCTGGTCAGCCTGCCCGATATGCTCGGTGGTCGGGGGAAGGTGGTGAGCCAGTTAGCCCCCGAGGGCCTGGTCCGCATTAAGGGTGAGCTCTGGGTGGCCAGGTCAGCCGGTAAGAAAATAGACGTTGGCCAGGAAGTTATCGTGGTGGAGCAGGACGGGCTCAAGCTGGTGGTGTGGGAGAATCACCCTTCAGGGGGGTAGCTATCCTCCGGCTCCGGTTCTGGTTCAGGTTCAGGAGCAATTTCAGGGGTAATTTCCGGTGATGGTTGGCCGGGGCGGAAACGTGGGTAAACAAAAGAGACAATAATCAGCACCGCCCCGCTGATGAGACAGACCAGGCTGAACACCTCCAGCGGCGCCATCAGGTCGTTTACAAACTCGGCCAGCCATGCCTGAAGCGAGGCCGGGATAGGCAGGCCGCTTAGTTGGCCCACACCAAAGTACTTGGCGACGAGGATGCTGATGTATTCAATGGCGCCGAAGGTGGCCAGGGTGGTGCCTATCTGGCGGCTGGCGCCTTTCACCTCACGGTGGAGGAGGACGATGCCCAGAATCAGGAGCAGGATAAAGCCAATCAGAATATTGTAGCCCTGCTGAAAGTAGCTGACATACTGCCTGCCATCGGCCAGCATTACCTCTGTGTCGGTTAGCATCTGAGTAATCTGCGCCGGCATCTCAGCCCCGAACAGGCTCTGGTCAATTGCCACGGTGGCTGGTATGTCCTGGGTAAATTGCTGATAGAACTGGTCAAAGTATTGGTCGAACATAGCCGGTGGTATGACGGCAAACTCCGGGGGCATTTTTTCGTGGAAGGCTTCACGCAGATTGTCTTTCAGGCTTGCCAGCACCGGTTCCGTGGAGATTTCGACGCTGAAACCCGGGCTCATGCCCAGGAGGTAGTCCAGCATCGGGTCAGCGGCAACCCCTATCTGCTCTTTCATCCAGGGTTCAAGTTCTTTCAGGGTATCGTCTAGGGGCTCTTCGAGGTAGCCCATCATCTCCGGGGGAATTTCCTGGGCAAACTGCTCCTTAAGGTTTTCCCCGACCAAAGTGGCTAGGTCGAGCTTATCCATTACGGAGACAGCGAAATCGGTGCTTAAGACGCTGTTTCTCAGGGTAAGGGCCAGGTCCAGACTCTGGCTCTTACCCAGTAGGTAGTCGTAAATATCATTGATGGCCACACCAAGTTGCTCTTTTATGGTCGGTTCCAGCTCGGTAATGGCGTTAACCAGGGCCTCGCTCGTCTCATCCGCCGGCTGCTGGGCCAGCAATTCTTCCGTCAGTGAGGACATATCGAGCCGGTTTAGCTGGGTGATAGCGAAGTCGGGACTCAACAGGGTATTATTGAGCAGATAGGCAAAGCTGAAAGTAGATATGGAGAGGAAGAGAAGAAAACCTAGCAGGCTGAGGGCTAAGCCCTTGAGAAACTTCATTAATGTATCCTGTTATATGCTGCCCGAATACTACTACCAGGGATAATAAATGTCAATATTGTCCTTGGTTATCCTATGGTGGTAAAATCTACTGTCATCTGGAGGAGAAGGCAGGGGAATAAATGATTCTGAAGACACTGGTCGTCGGGCCACTGGCCACCAACTGCTATATCGTCGGCTCGGAGAAAACCAAAGCCGGGATGCTCATTGACCCCGGCGACGATGCCGAAGCAATCCTGAAGGCGATCACTGATTCAGGACTTGACATAAAACTTATCGCCATCACCCACGGGCACCTTGACCATACCGGCGCCCTCAAGGAAATCTATGAGAATATCTGGGCGGAGATTGCCATGCATGGCGATGAAGCCGAGCCTCTGCAGGGTGAGTACCAGTCCCTGGGGTTGACCTTCGGTCTGGCCTACCCCACCCCGCCTTCCCCGGACCGGTTCCTTGAGGAGGGGGATATCATTGAGGTTGGCGACCTGAAATTTTCGGTGCTGCACACCCCGGGGCATACCCGTGGCGGTATCTGCTTCTATGGGGAGGGGGTGGTGTTCACCGGGGATACCCTGTTTAACTACGGCATCGGCCGGTATGACCTGCCCGGCAGCAGCTATGACCATCTGATGGAAAGCCTGGGCAAACTGATGAAGCTGCCCGATAAGACTATTGTTTATCCCGGTCACGGTCCGCAGACGACCATCGGCACCGAGCGGCGGACCAATCCCCTGCTTAGATAAGTCCGCCAAACCCGGCCAAGATTGGCGCGATAACCAGGGCTATTATTGACATCAGTTTTATCATGATATTCAGCGATGGCCCGGAAGTATCCTTCATCGGGTCACCCACGGTATCACCGATAACGGCTGCTTTGTGGGCGTCTGACCCCTTGCCACCGAAAGCCCCGGTCTCTATCCATTTCTTGGCGTTATCCCATGAGCCACCGGCGTTGGCAAAGGTTACCGCCAGGATAAAACCACAGGCAATAGCGCCGACCAGAAATCCGGCCAGAGCCAGCGGTCCCAGCAGGAAGCCGACAATAACCGGTGAAATTATGGTCATCAGCCCGGGAGCCAGCATCTGCTTGATGGCGGCGGTGGTGCAGAGGTCCACCGACCGGCCGTAGTCGGGCCGGGCGGTCCCCTCCATCAGCCCTTTTATCTCGCGGAACTGCCGGCGGACTTCGTTGATTATGGAAAAGCTGGTCTTGCCCACCGCATTCAGTGTCATGGCACAGAAAATAGCCGGCAGCATAGCCCCCAGAAAGACACCGGCGATAACATGGGGGTCAATCAGGCTGATTTCAGAGAGCTTAATGGCGGCGGCCTGAGTGTAGGAGAGCAGCAGGGCGAGAGCAGTGAGCGCCGCCGCCCCGATAGCGAAGCCTTTACCGGTCGCCGCCGTGGTATTGCCCAGTGAGTCCAAGGCATCGGTCCGCTGCCTTATCTCGGGTGGCAGGCCGGACATCTCAACGATACCACCGGCATTATCAGCTACCGGTCCGTAGGCATCGGTGGCATCCTGTATCCCCAGAGTTGACAGCATGCCAATGCCGGCAATGGCGATGCCGTAGATATCAGCGAAGTGGTGAGCCACGATGATAGCGGCGACTACCAGAATGATGGGGGGTGCCGTGCTCATCAGACCATTGGCAAAGCCGGTGGTGATAAGAGTTCCCCCGCCGGTCTGAGATGATTTGGCGATGTTGAGTGTCGGCTTATAGGCGTAAGAGGTGAAGAAATTGGTGCTTTCCCCGATTAGAATGCCGGCGACAAGCCCGGCGATGATAGCCCAGAAGATAGCAATATCGGCTTTGAGGAAATATACCGCCAGGAAAGAGAAGATAGCGGTGAGTATGGATGCCGAGAATGTGCCTCGGCGCAGGGCATTGAGCAAAATCCCCATCTCCGCCTTTTCGCCGACCCTTACCAGAAATATGCCGATGATAGAGGCAATGATGCCCCCGCCGGCGACCAGCATGGGCAGAAACCAGGCGGTAGCCATATCGGGCACCAGTGCCCGGTTCAGGGTGGTAGAGAAGGCGGCGATCATCCCCAGTGTCATGGTGGCGATAATTGAGTCAACATAGGACTCAAACAGGTCAGCGCCCATGCCGGCCACATCGCCCACGTTGTCGCCCACGAAATCGGCGATGACGGCGGCATTGCGGGGGTCGTCTTCGGGGATTCCCTTCTCCACTTTGCCCACGATATCGGCGCCGGTATCGGCGGCCTTGGTGAATATGCCGCCACCGACCCGGGCAAAGATGGCTACCGAAGAGGCGCCGAAGCCATAGCCGGGGATAATGAATAGAAAGTTGGGCTGGTTATGAAAGGCGAAGTAGAGAATGCTTAAACCGAGGATGCCAATGCCGACAACAGACAATCCCATTACGGCGCCACCACGGAAGGAGACACGTAAGCCCTGGTTCAGGCTCTTCTGGGCGGCGGCGGCGGTGCGGCGGTTAGCCCTGATGGCGATGCTCATCCCGATATAGCCGGCCAGGCCGGAGGAGACAGCGCCAAAGACAAAAGCGGCCGCCACCAACCAGCCCAGGTTGGGCACCACCCCCAGAATGACCGCAACCACGACCACAAATACGGCCAGTATCTTGTACTCACGGCCCAAGAAGGCGAGGGCGCCTTCTTTAATGGCTTCGGATATTTCCCTTATCCTCGCCGAGCCCTCATCCTGTTTCAAAACATAGGCCGCCATGAAGGCAGCCACCACCAGTCCTAAAACCCCGCATATTGCCGCAATCAGTATTGGGTCCATTTACTTAGCGTCCTTTCTATCCGAACCGGATTAGCCGCTATCAGGCTACTCAAAGTGCCGGGCTAGCTTGGCCCATTTATTTTGTTTTTGGCGGCTGCGACTTCAGTTTCTTTTCCAGCTCTTTCTGGCTTATGGCCAGGGTCAGGTCGCTGCGCGTCCTCTCCAGAAGGCCGCGGATGGCATCGGTAGTGTGGCGTAGCCCGCCGGTTATGGCATCGGGGAAGTCCATGGCAAACAGGGTATTGTAGATGTCATCCATCATGGTGAGCAGCTCTTCACCCCGGGACAGGTCTCCCCGCCGCATGCTATCCAGAAGGTAGCGCCTCAGCTCGCCGACGGCTTCCCCCAGTCCGTTCAGGTAGGCAGCCTGGTCAACGCGCAGCTCATCGGGGGTGGGCAGTGGTTGCCGGATAATCATGGCCAGCGTGGTACTGCCTTCGGCAAATTCCTTCTGGGCGTCTCTGACCAGCCCGGAGGAGCTAAGATCCGGGTATTCCGTGGTAGCCTGCTCAACTTTGTCGAGCAGGTGGCGGGCTGACATCAGCAGTTCACTGGCCTGGTCAAACTGCTGGCGGTGCACCGCCCGGATGGCGTTGCCACAGTGACGAATGGATTCGCGGCACAGGGGCAAAACCTTTTCCCGGGCCGCATCTTTGGCGATGAAGCTCTGTCTTATCTCGTTGGCGATTGAATCCAGGTTATCGGTCAACTTGTCTTACTTGCCTCAATGATATTTACTATCTCCCGGGCGGCTTTCTCCGGGGATTGTGCTTGGACAATCGCCCTGATTAGCGCAATTGAGTTGGCACCGGCGGCCATAACCGCCGCCGCGTTTTCTTGATTGATGCCACCGATAGCCACCAGGGGCAGGGTTACCGCCTTTCTGACCTGCTTTAGCCTCTCCACACCGACCACCTGGGCGGCTTGCTTGGACGGCGTGGGATACATGGCACCAACGGCAATATAGTCCGCCCCCTCTGTCTGGGCAGCCACCGCCCCGTCTACCGTCCGGGTGGAGATGCCCAGAATTTTATCAACCGGCAGTAGCCGGCGGGTTGTCTTAATGGGGAGGTCGTCCTGCCCCAGATGAAGCCCGTCAGCATCAACCGCCAGCAGCAAATCAAGGTGGTCGTTGATGATAAAGAGCACATTGTGCTCCGCACAGAGCGCTTTTAGCTGCTCGGCGATGGGGAGCAGGTCTTTTTTATTTGAGGTCTTGTCCCGCAGCTGAATTACCCTGGCGCCGCCAGCTATAGCCGCCCGGGCGACATCAATGTGGCTGCGCTTGGGCAAAGCCTGGGTATCGACAATAACATAGAGCCCGCTCAGGCGCTTCACCTTATCCTGGCGCAAGAGCCGGGACAGGAGGTTTCGTTCTATGGTGTAGAGGTCAAAGCGGGCCTTTTTGAACTTCTCCGTATCCAGCCCGGTCTGGGGAATCTTGGCCAGCTCCTCAATGGTGCGCAGTGATTCCTGCACCCTTCTTGAGTTAGCCACCAGTATGTCGGGTAGCTCCCGCTCTTTCTTCGGGGGGGCTTCCAGATTGATGCCAACATCACCCTCCGAGTCTCTCGCCTGAAGCAGCCGCTGGTTGAATCTCTTGTCTGTCTCCAGTATCTGGTGGCGCATCGTCTTCAGCTGTTGGGTCAGATTAACATCGTTGAGTATCATCCGCGCCAGCTCTTCCAGAAGGCGGAGCCCCTCGCCGATGCGGTTAAGATTGGCGTCAATAATACGGAGGGTATTTAGTTCCGGGGAAGCCATATCTATCCCCTTGTCTCTTCTCTTGGTGGTTTATTCTAGCATAGCCAGAGCGGTCGGTAAAGAAGTTCAGTCCTCATTTACCGCATTTTCGATAAGCTCGATTCGGGACGGCTTCCCGCTGCGGTCTAGTTCCACGGCGACCATATCAATGCGCCATGATGGCGGCAGGTTGCTGTGGGCTTGCCGGTAGCGGGCGGCGGCTGTCTTCAGTCTTTCCTTTTTGGTGGGGGTGATTGACTCTTCGGGACTACCAAACCTCAGGCTCTTTTTGGTGCGCACCTCGATAAAAACGAGGCAGTCTCTGTGCCGGGCGACAATATCAACCTCAGCCTCAGGGCAGCGGTAGTTAGTTTCCAGAATGTGATACCCCCGCTTTTTGAGGTAGTCTTTCGCCAGCTTTTCCCCCAGTATACCGGTATCTCTACGTGTCATTTTGGTTCGACAGCCTGACTGGCCGGAAGGACTGGCGGTGGATGGGACAGGAGCCCAGCCGCCGCAGGCAGGAGAGGTGTTGCTCCGTGCCGTAGCCCTTATGCTGTGCCAGCCCGTAGCCGGGATAGCGTTCATCCAGCTCGACCATTAACTGGTCACGGGTTACCTTGGCGATGATAGAGGCGCAGGCGATGGAGAAGCACAGGCTATCACCGTAGGTTATCCCTTTTTGCGGTAACGGTACCTCGGGCAGAGGCAGGTAGTCGATGAGGAGAAACTGGGGCGGTGGCGAAAGCGCCTCAATAGCCAGCTTCATCGCCATTCGGGTTGCCTTGACTATACCCCGGGTATCGATTATTTCCGGGGCAACAATGCCGGTGCCCACCGAGATGGCTACTTCATTCAGATGGTAAAAAAGAAATTCGCGCCTCAAGGGGGGCAGCATTTTGCTGTCTTTTACCAGGTCCAGCCAGGGTGTATCTAGGTTATCGGGCAAAATGAGGGCGGCCGCCACCACCGGGCCAGCCAGAGAGCCCCGCCCTGCCTCGTCAACCCCGGCGATTAAGTGGTAGCCCTGTGCCTCAAGTGTTTCTTCCTCGGCAAAGGACGGTGTCCGGGAAATCCTGAGCAACTCTTTCCCCTTCCCGCTTCTCGATTATGGTCCCGCCCCCCAGGACAACCTCACCCTGGTAGCCGACGACGGCCTGCCCCGGCGTGATTGCCGACTGGGGTTGCTGGAACCGGACCTCGGCGGTGCCATTGTTAAAATACAGCTCAGCCGCTGCCTCGGGTGACTGGTAGCGGATTTTGGCGCTTATCTTGGCTCCCTCTGGCGGGGCTGTTCCCGATACCCAGCTTAAGTTATCGGCCAGCAGAGCTTTGCCCAGCAGCTGCTCTCTGCTGCCGACGATAAGCCGGTTATTGGCGGCATCAAGCCGGAGCACATAAAGACGCTCATTTGAGACCAGCCCCAGGCCCTGACGCTGCCCCACGGTGAACCGGGCCAGACCACGGTGTTTGCCCAGAATATTGCCCCCGGTGTCAACGATGTCACCGGGTTCGGGGGGAACATGAACGGCAATAAAAGTGCCCAGGTCGTTATCGGGAATGAAGCAGATATCCTGGCTCTCCGCTCTGGTGGGCAGGCCCAGCCGGGCCGCCTCTTTTTTAATTTCGGTCTTGGAGTGATTGCCCAGCGGGAACAAAAGTTGCTGAAGCTCGCTCTGTCCCAGCGTGTAGAGAAAGTAGGACTGGTCTTTGCTGCGGTCAATCGCCTTCAGCAGGCGGTAGCCACCGGCATTATGGTCAATCCGGGCATAGTGGCCGGTAGCCATGAAGTCAGCCCTCATCCCACCGGCTCTCTGGAGCAAAGCGCCGAACTTGATGTATTTATTGCATTTAACACAGGGGTTGGGGGTCCTGCCCCGGCGATACTCCTGGCAGAAATCGGCAATGACCTTCTGGGAGAAAACCTCTCTTAAATCAATGACATAGTGAGGGATGCCCAGCCTGTGGGCGACCCGGGCGGCGGCTTCTATCGCTTCCAGCCCGCCGCAAGCGCCAAGTAAATCTTCGTCAGGGGCTTCTCCGGGCCAGATTTGCATGGTGGCCCCGATGACTCCGTAGCCGGCTTCTTTCAGCAGCACCGCCGCCATTGAGGAGTCCACCCCGCCACTCATCGCCACCACCACTCGTCCCTTGTTCATACCCCGGAACCCCGCTCGGCGAGTAGTCGCTTCACTTTCTGCCAGATAATTTCGGCTATTTTTGCCCTGGGCAAAGTGGCATCTATTACCAGCCAGCGTTTTGGCTCATTGTTGGCCAGCTTGAGGTAGCCCTGCCTTACCTTCTGGTGAAAGGCGATGTTCTCCTGCTCGAAGCGGTCCGCCTTTTTGTCCTGCTTGCGGGCAAGACCGGTCTCGGCGGCGATATCGAGCAGTATAGTCAGGTCAGGCTCAAGCCCCTGGGTGGCGGTATTATTGACCGCCCTGACCATAGCCAAGTCCAGCCCCCGCCCGTAGCTCTGATAGGCGGTTGTCGAGTCGGTAAAGCGGTCACAGATGACGGTCTGGCCGTTCTTAAGGGCGGGCTGGATAACCTCTGCCACCAGCAAGGCGCGGGAAACATTGAACAGCAGTAACTCAGCCTGCGGTGGCATGTCATCTCCCCACTTCAGCCAGCGGGCGATTCGCTTACCCGGTGGCGTCCCGCCCGGTTCGTGGGTCAGTAATACCGGAATGGCTAGCTGGGAGAGCCGGCGGTAAAGCGCCCTCGCCTGCACACTCTTGCCACACCCCTCCCCGCCTTCAAAGGTAATAAAAAGAGACATCAGTTACGCCTTGGGTCTATTATTTGTAAATCCTCACCCGCCGGTTGGGCTCTTTGCCCGAGCTTTGTGAGGACAGGGCGTTTCTTTCCGCGATGAGGTGCTGCATACGGCGGATATAGGCGCTCTGGGGGCTGAGTTCTATGGCTTCTTCCCCCAGCCTGACCTGACCGACGGCGGCTTCCGCCTCATCAAGGGCTGATTTAAACGAGCCTGCCGGATGTTGCGGGTAGATGCTCTTCAGCATCTGCCTTATCTGGTGGGGGGTGTTGCTTCTCAGGACATAGACGGGCAGGTTAGCCGCTTCGGCATCTTTCACTTTCTGCAGCTTGCGGCGGTAGTAGCTCTTGGTGGTGATAAACAGGTTGGCATTCTTCAGGTTTTCCACGATATTAAGGCTCAGCCCGCTTTCTTTGGCGGTCTGCTCCAGCCGGGAGCGGTTTACCCCGAAGAGGTAGAGCCGGGGCGGCTCGTCTTTAGCCAGTAGCTTTCCCTTATCCACCTTCCTGGCGGTGACGGACGGCATTATCTTTTCTATCTTGACCTCGCCGCTCTCATCCCACCAGCGCACTTCGGTGGGCATATACTGGCCGCGCAGCAGGGAGTCGACCGCTTCGCCGACATCGGGATGAATGGCCACCCGGTCAAAGTCCTGAATTTCAACGACGATATTAAAGGTAGGCGGTGCCTTGCGCTCCAGTATCGACTTCTGGGTGCGCCGCCGCTTGGCTTCTTCATCACCCAGGGTTACCGTCTGGATACCACCGATGAGGTCAGCCAGGGTCGGGTTCATCATCAGGTTCTCCAGGGTGTTACCGTGGGCGGTGCCCACCAGCTGAACGCCGCGCTCGGCAATGGTGCGGGCGGCCAGAGCCTCCAGCTCGGTGCCGATTTCATCAATGACAATTGCCTCCGGCATGTGGTTTTCCACGGCTTCAATCATGACGGAGTGCTGCATGGTGGGGGTGGTTACCTGCATCCGCCGGGCGTGCCCGATGGCAGGGTGGGGGATATCGCCGTCGCCGGCAATTTCGTTGGAGGTGTCAACCACCACCACCCGCTTTTTCAGGTCATCGGCCAGCACGCGGGCGACCTCGCGCAGCATGGTGGTCTTGCCCACCCCGGGGCGGCCCAGCAGCAGCACACTTTTGCCCGACTCAACCAGGTCCTGGATAATCTTGATGGTGCCCAGCACCGCCCGCCCCACCCGGCAGGTCAGCCCGACGATGCGCCCCTTGCGGTTGCGAATCGCCGAGATGCGGTGCAGGGTGCGCTCAATGCCGGCCCGGTTGTCATCACCGAAGCTGCCGATGCGGGCAACGATATAATCAATGTCCGACTCATCAACCTCTTTCGGGTTAAGCACTATTTCTTTTTCGGGGAAGCGGGCTTCGGAGGGGCGGCCCAGGTCCAGCACTACCTCTAACAGCTCACTCAGGTTTTTCTGCTTACACAGCGGCTGGCGAATTTGCGAGGGCAGGATATCAAGCATCGCCTCCAGGTCATCGGTGATTACTTTTTGCAAAATCTCCCCCCCTTTTACTTACCTCCGGCGACGATATCAATAAAATACTGATGAAATCTGAAGTCATCGGTCAGTTCGGGGTGAAAGGCGGTCGCCAGCAGCTTGCCCTGCCGGGCGGCCACGCCGGCGTTATCTAATTTGGCCAGTATTTCCACATTGTGGTTGGCACTCTCAATTATGGGGGCGCGGATGAATACCCCGGGAAACGGCTTTTCGCCCAGCACCGGTATGGCGAGTTCGGTGACAAAGCTCTCTCGCTGCCGGCCAAAGGCATTGCGCCGGATGGTGATAGCCATTAACCCCAGGGGTTCCGGGGAGGCATGCTGGTTCTTGCCGGCGAGGAGTATCATGCCGGCGCAGGTGCCCCAGACGGGCAGGCCGTTCCGGGCCAGATTGCCGATTTCATCCCTGAGGCGGTAGTCCAGCATCAGCTTGCCGATAGACGTGCTCTCGCCACCGGGAATAATCAGCCCGTCCAGATTTTCCAGCTCTCGGGGCAGGCGGACCGGCATTGCCGCTACTTCCAGTTGGCGCAGTATGGCGATATGCTCGGCAAAGGCTCCCTGCAGGGCAAGGACGCCAATTCTCATGCTACCATCCTCTTGGAGCCAGCAGTTCCTCGGTGGGGATTTGCTTTATATCCAAGCCGGGCATGGCTTCGCCCAGGTTCTTGGAGACCTCGGCAATAATCTTGGGGTCTTTGAAGTGGGTGGTGGCTTTGACGATAGCCTTGGCCATGACCTCCGGATTTTTGGACTTAAATATGCCCGAGCCGACAAAAACACCGTCTGCTCCCAGCTGCATCATCAGGGCGGCATCGGCCGGGGTCGCCACCCCGCCGGCGGCGAAGTTGACCACCGGCAGCTTGCCGGTGTTGTGCAACTCAACCACCAGTTCAAAGGGTGCCCCCAGTTCTTTGGCCTTAGCCATCAGCTCGTCCTGCGGTGTCTGGCTCAGTTGGCGGATGCCATCGGTTACCGCCCGCATATGGCGCACTGCCTCCACGATATTGCCGGTGCCGGCTTCGCCCTTGGTCCGGATCATAGCTGCGCCCTCGCCGATGCGGCGCAGGGCTTCGCCCAGGTCGCGGCAGCCGCAGACAAAGGGGACCTTGAAGTCGTGCTTCCAGACGTGGTGGCTTTCGTCAGCCGGGGTAAGCACCTCTGATTCGTCGATATAGTCAACGCCGAGGGCTTCCAGGGTTTGCGCCTCGACAAAGTGACCGATACGGCACTTGGCCATTACCGGTATGGAGACCGTTTTCATAATGGCTTCAATGATAGTCGGGTCAGCCATACGGGCCACCCCGCCGGCGGCACGAATATCGGCGGGGACTCTCTCCAGCGCCATCACCGCGCAGGCACCGGCCTCCTCGGCAATCTTGGCCTGTTCGGCACTGACCACATCCATAATTACCCCGCCCTTCAACATCTGGGCCAGTCCCGTTTTTACCTTCCAGGTACCAGTTTCCATCTCTCTCCTCACTCTACCCCGTTTTAAGAATATTTTACTATTGTTTAGCTTGCTTATCAAGGAGCGGCCTTTTCTGGGGGATGCCGGCGCGGCGGGGGTAAGGCTCGGGGGTGGGTGAGACCTTGTCAATGACGATGAGCCAGCGTTCACCGCTGAACTCGGCAAGCCCAATTCTTTTCGTTTCGCGTAATTTTCCCCCCAGCAGCCCAACCGCCCTGGTCGCTTGGCTCAGCTCCGGGTCAATCTCCCCCTTCTTCTGGGCGATGAAGCTGCCGCCGATGGCACAGAAGGGCAGGGTCAGTTCCACCAGGCTGGCCAGCGAGGCAACGGCGCGGGAAAGAACGATGTCAAAGCTCTCCCGGTACTGTTCCCGGTGGGCGATATCCTCCGCCCGCCCCACCACCACCTCCACACCAGTAAGCCCCAGTTTGTGGCTGATGTGGTCCAGAAAGGCGGCTTTCTTGGCGGTCGCCTCCAGCAATGTCAGCTTGATATCGGGCATTATAATCTTAAGCGGTATGCCGGGCAGCCCCGCCCCGCTGCCGACATCAATCAGCCGGAAGCTTTTAGCACCCGGCTTCAGCGCCAGCGTTACCGTCAGCGAGTCCAGGAAGTGCTTTACCTGCACCTCCTCATAGCCGGTGATGGCGGTAAGATTAATGCGCCGGTTCCAGTCGGTCAGCTCCCGGTAATAGACAACAAACTGCTCCACCTGCTCCGGGCTGAGCTTAATCCCCAGCCTCCCCGCCCCGCTAATAAGCTTTTCCATTTCAGTTCCGCCCTAATTGTAGCACTCCGCCCCACTTTGAAAAAATAGCGCACTTTTTTGATATACTATAGGGTGTGAAGCTCAGATATGTGATATACGGTTCTTTACCTATTCTGCTAGTTATTTTGGGCATCATGTATCCAATATCAAGGTTTGATGACCTGTCAAGCTCGCTTGTCGCTTGGGGCACTCTGATGCTCGCAATTGCTACTTTCACTCTTGTCCAACATAGTAGGGAACAGGAAAAACAACGTAGGAGAAGTGAGCTAGCCAAAGAAGAAAGAGATAAAAATGAAAAATTGTTAAATGAAATTGTTGACTGGGCAACTGTAATAAGTAGTTGGCGTTTAGAGTATAGAAGAATTTTCACTGAAGTAGTAAAAATACCAGACACAAAAGAGTCAATCAGATTTGTGTATGCCCATATCCTAGAAGTGGAGTCTAATTTTGAAGGTTTGGAAGGCAGAAATATATATGCATGCGCTATTGCAGAAAAATTTGAGCAAAGTTTGCAAATGCTTATATCTGATATGTTGCAAAATATGAGTGAATATTTAAAGTTTCTAAAAAAGTGGTCATCATCATTAAGCGAAGAAATATCTAAAGGCAGCCTACAGTTAAGAGATGGAGATGTTAAAGAAGCAGATAGGCTAGCTAATAAATTAGATTTATCAACTGCAAAAATCTTAGAAAAAGTTGCTGAGATAAAGTGTAAGCATTTATCTACTACATCTAATGTATCGTAGTTCTAGCTCGGCTATTAATACGGCTGCCTCTTTCGCTTTTTCTTGTCCTTTGTCCGTCGTAGTCTATCCAGCCTCTTCCCCCCGCCAAATTTGACTACAGATGATGAACTACAATTTTTACAGGTTATCGTCTGTTTTCCTTGATTTATTTGTTCTTGCATCACCAACACCTTTACCTTTTTGTGAATTCAACTTCTTAAGTTCTTTAAGAATGGCATCTAGCGTATGAGAAATAATCTTAAACTGTGCCACAGAGCGCTTATCTACAATTATTTTCCCCTCTCTATCCTCCCTTTCCTCTGTCCAAGCCTTTATTGCTACAGCTATCAATAAAAACATACTAGTGAAAAACAGTAATAATGCTAACCATTTATCGTTAGGGTCTCCTTCTATCAATAAATAAATTGATAGTGGCATAAATATTGCACCAATAGTTAAAAAGACGATAGTCATATTCTTTTGTATCCTCCTATAAAAACGCTTAATAGGAGAATACACCAATTTCAACCAAAAGCAAAAAGAACATTTGACTCCCACCACTTGCAATTTGACAATTCTTGTGCTATAATCGGCGCAGAATTAACAATTGAATAGGGTTGTCGCTGGGGGTGCTCGACGGCTGAGAGGCAGTTTGAAGCCAACCCTAGGAACCTGAACTCGGTAATTCGAGCGGAGGGAAGCGGCAAAAGCTTGAGACCAAGGGACTACTCTGAATGCCGCTACCCTTGGTAATTTTTTTATAGGGAGGTGGGTTATGACACAGCTGGAGCTGGCTAAGAAGAATATAATCTCGCCCCAGATGGAGGCGGTAGCCCGGCACGAGTATGTTGACGCCGAGCTGGTGCGGTGCGGGGTGGCGGAGGGGACAATCGTCATTCCGGCCAATGTCAATCATAAAAATCTGGCCCCGCTGGGCATCGGCAAGGGGCTCCGTACCAAGGTTAATGCCAATTTTGGTACTTCTCCTGACTATGGCGATGTCAATACCGAGCTGGAGAAGCTGCGGGTGTCGATAGATGCCGGGGCGGACACAGTGATGGACCTGAGCACCGGTGGTGATATATCAGCCATCCGGCGGGCGATTATCGCCGCCAGCCCGGTGCCCATCGGCACCGTTCCCATCTACCAGGCGGCGATTGCGGCCATAAAGAAGCACGGCGCCATCATCAAGATGACCGTTGATGAGCTCTTCGCCGGGATAGAAGAGCACTGCCGGGACGGCATTGATTTTATCACCGTGCACTGCGGGGTAACCCAGTCCGCCATTGCCCGGCTCCGCAAGCAGACCCGGGTTGCCGATGTGGTCTCTCGCGGCGGTTCTTTTCTCGCCGGCTGGATACTGGCCAATGAAAAGGAGAATCCCCTCTATGAGTACTATGACCGCCTGCTGGAGATGTGTTTGGAGTATGATGTCACCCTGAGCCTGGGTGATGGCATGCGCCCCGGTAGCATTGTTGATGCTACCGACCGCGCTCAGATTGAAGAGCTGCTGATTATCGGCGAGCTGGTAAAAAGGGCGCAGGAAGCCGGGGTCCAGGCAATGGTGGAGGGCCCGGGACACGTGCCCCTGGACCAGGTGGTGGCTAATGTCCAGATACAGAAGTCTATCTGTAAAGGGGCTCCCTTCTATGTGCTCGGTCCGCTGGTAACCGATGTTGCTGCCGGCTATGACCATATCACCGGTGCCATCGGCGGGGCGATTGCCGCCGCCGCCGGCACTGATTTCCTGTGCTATGTCACCCCCGCCGAGCACCTCGGTCTGCCCGAGTCGCAGGACGTGCGGGAGGGGGTGATGGCTTCCCGCATTGCCGCTCATGCGGCTGACATTGTTAAGGGTGTGAAGGGCGCCTTTGAGTGGGACAAGAAGATGTCCATCGCCCGCAAGAAGCTCGACTGGGAAGAGCAGGCCAGACTGTCGATAGACCCGGAGCTGGCGCGGCGGGTCCACAGCCGGCATACTTCATCGGGGAAGGCTTGCAGCATGTGCGGGGACTTCTGCGCTATGGAGTTTGTTGGTAATTACCTGGGCATTCCGCTAACTAAAGACCACGGCTTGCAGCCGGATAAAAAAAGAGCACGCTAACAGGAGGGAATATGCTTGACGAGATAACCATATCCAAGGCAATCACCGAGAGCTTTATGACTGATTTTATGGACGCCATGGAGGCTGATGTCGCCATCGTGGGCGCCGGGCCATCCGGTATGACCGCTGCCTATTATCTGGCTCGGGACGGAGTCAAGACGGTATTATTTGAGAGAAGCCTTCGCGTTGGCGGTGGCATGCCCGGCGGGGGGATGATGTTCAACCGCATTGTGGTGCAGGACGAGGGGAAGAAGATACTGGACGAGTTTAACATCCGGAGCTGGGAGTATGAGCCGGGCTACTATCTGGCTGATTCCCTGGAGTCTACGGCGGCGCTCTGTGTCGAGGCAATCAAGGCCGGCGCCCGGATTTTCAATTTAATCAGTGTTGAGGATGTGATGGTCCGGGAGAACAACCGCGTAAGCGGGCTGGTGCTCAACTGGACGGCTACCGAGTTAGCCAGGCTCCATGTCGACCCCTTGACGATGCGGGCCAAGGTGGTGATTGACGCCACCGGTCATGCCAGTGAGGTCTGCCATATCGTGGTGGATAAGCTCAAGGGCAAGTTGAGGACCGAGGGGGGTGGCATCATGGGGGAGAAGCCGATGTGGGCTGATGTTGGTGAAGGCAAATTAATTGAGAACACGATAGAGGTCTATCCCGGCTTAATCGTGGCCGGTATGGCGGCTAATGCCGTTCTGGGGGCACACAGAATGGGCCCCATCTTCGGTGGCATGCTCTTATCGGGGAAGCGGGCGGCTGAGGTTGCCACCGGGATTCTACAACAGGTGAAGGTATCTCGATAAGGGGAAAATTCAGGTTATTACTGGTATAATCTCCTTCACCAGGGTGAGTTTCTCCCCGGTGAGGGATTTTTTCACCCGCCAAACACCCAGAGAATATGAGGCAAAGTGGATAATTCATTTAATTTAGGCAGGCTCTTTGGCATACAGTTCAGGCTGCATTATACCTGGTTCATCATATTTTTCCTGATAACCATCTCGTTGTCGTGGCAGGTATTCCCTTACAGTTACCCTGAGTGGCCAACGTGGCTTCACTGGGTTATCGGTATAATTACCAGCCTGCTGTTCTTTGCCTCGGTGGTGGCCCATGAGTTAGCCCATAGCCTGGTGGCGAGGGCCCACGGTATCCCGGTAAAGAGCATAACCCTGTTTATCTTCGGCGGTGTCGCACTGATAACCAGGGAAGCCAAGAAGTCCAGGGAGGAGATGCTGATGGCGGGCGCCGGACCGGCCTGCAGTCTGGGACTGAGTGCTTTTTTCGGTCTGCTCTGGCTTATTACCCGCAGCGGGGTCGAGCCGGTCGCCGCCATGGCGTTCTGGCTGGCTTACGTCAATCTGATGCTGGCCGTGTTTAACCTGATTCCCGGTTTTCCCCTGGACGGCGGGCGTGTTTTCCGCTCCATCTCTTGGCGGATAACCGGTGACTATCGGCGCTCAACCTGGCTGGCCACCCGCTTCGGACAGGGCTTTGGCTACCTCTTCATTCTGGGCGGTGTGGTGGTGGCAGTGCTGCGCCCCTTCGGTATGAGCTGGTTCAGCGGAGTATGGCTGGCCTTCATCGGCTGGTTCCTGGCCAGTGCCGCCTCGGCAAGTTACCAGCAGTCCCGCTGGCGGGAAGCCCTCCAGGGGCTGACTGCTTTTCAGGTAATGACTCCCGATTGCGCGGTGGTTCCGCCTCAGCTCACCCTCGCTGAGCTGATTCAGCGGTACATCTTCGGTGGCGGGCGCCACTGCTTTCTGGTCAATGACGAAGACCGGCTGGAGGGGGTTTTAACGCTGAGCAATATTAAGTCCGTCCCCCAGTCTAGCTGGGCGGTAACCCCGGTCCGGGAAATTATGACCCCGGTTGACAAATTAAGCATGCTCCCGCCGGGTCAGGATGCGTTGAGTATACTGGAGCAGATGGACGAAAGCGGGATAAACCAGATGCCGGTGGTTAGTGAAGAAGGGGTTATCGGGCTGGTCACCCGCGATGGCCTGATGAGATTGCTCTACATTCAATCCGAGCTGGGGATTAACCGTTGATAATTAGCGGCGCTATTCTTCCAGCACTCTTTGCAGCATCTCCAAGATTGTCTCTTCTTTACCGGCGTGCTCTTCAATTAGTTGACAGAGACTGCTAATCGTTTGCTGTGTCTCTGCTTCCTTGTGCATCAGCTCATCTCGGCTCAGTCCCACCAGCCTAGTATCGGCGCTCATCGTTTTGGCTTGTTTCAATGCCTTCATTATTTCCTGGTGGTCGAGCCTGATGGCTTTCATGAATAATTCACCCAGAAGCGGGGGCAATGCCTCTTCTTCAAAAGCGAAGTGATTTTTCAGCCCCTCATCAAGGATACTTAGCGCCTGTTGCAGGCTCTCTTTTATCTCGACCAGAGACTGCGGTCGACCCGGAATCCAGTCAATGCGGGCTTCTTCCAGGTCGGCCACGGCTTCCCGGTCACTTACCGTATCGCCGACCAGTTTTAGGTGGCCTCTGATTAGCTGGTGCTCCTCAATGACTTTCCTGATGGTGGCTAGATTATCTGGCATGGTTAACCTCCCTTGATTTGGTTCAAAGCGAAATTTAGGCTAAATCTTTCTTGAGCTGCTCAAACTCTTCTTGGGATATCTCTCCCTTGGCGTAGCGTTCTTTGGCTACATCAAGCGGGTCGTGCTTCAGGGCAGGCGCCTCACGCCTGGTTAGCCGGATAACTCCCCACACGGTGAGCGCAATAAGTCCTCCCCAGAGCAGTATCATCCACAGTCCGCCGAAACCCATCCACCACCCCGTACCGATTGGCATTCCCCACATGTGGAACATTTTAATCCCCCTTTAAAAAATTGACAAGTATATGGTAGTCAGCTAGTATTCTATATCCCTTTTAAGATGATGTATGTGATATAAGTCATACATCTCAGCCGTATTTGGTGATAGATTAATTGTTAGCCGAAGAGGCTTACCGCTAAAAATAGGGAAGGGGGGTAGAGCTATGAGTATGATGAGGGTTCTGTCGGTACTGGTGGTACTGGTCGGTCTGGTGGGGATAGTTATGGGCGCCGTGTTTGTCGGTCTGGGGATGACCAAGAACAACCAGCTGGTGGAGGCGATGCGGGTGGAGCAGGTGAAGCTTTCCCTGGAGGAGGGGGCCGAGCCCACACTGGTTGATACCTCGGCGGAGGCGGAGGCGGCGGGCGACCTGATACGGGAGCACCGCCGTGGCATTGCCATTACCTATCAGGAACTATTGGGGGAGGGGCAGTTTGACCCGACCAATCCCCAGCAGCTGCGCTATGCCCAAGCGATGAACATGGAGAACTACCTGTATCTGGCCGTGATTGGTTTCGGTATCATCCAGGCGGTAATGGCCAGTGGCGTCTTTATGATTATCACTGGCGTTGCCCTGGGCGGTACCGGGCTGGTGCTGTATCAACTGAGCTGAGGGTATTACCCGCTTAGCCGGTTTTAGTTAATACTTTGCCGAGCGATGGCTGGGAGGTGTAGCTATGCGGAAGGTTTATCTGGACAATGCCGCCGCCACCCCACTTTTACCCGAGGTTCGGGAGGCAATGCTGCCTTACCTGGGGGAGGTCTTTGGCAACCCGTCCTCCCTGCATGACTGGGGGGATAAGGCGCGGGAGGCGGTGGAGAGCGCCCGTATCCAGGTGGCTCAGCTTATCGGAGCCAACCCAGAAGAGATAATATTTACCGGCAGCGGTACGGAAAGCAATAATCTGGCCATTAAGGGGCTGGCTCTGGCCCAGCTGGGCAAGGGCAAGCACATCGTGGTCTCGGCTATTGAGCATTTCTCGGTGCTGCACTCCGTCCAGACCCTGGAGAAGTTTGGCTTTGAGAAGACCCTGGTGCCGGTGGATAAGTACGGGGTGGTTGACCCGGAGGCGGTGCGTAAGAACTTAAGAAAAGATACCGTGCTGGTATCTATTATGCATGCCAGTGGTGAAGTCGGCAGCATTGAGCCGATAGCCGAGATTGGCAAAATAATCAGAGAGAGAAATATTACTTTTCATACCGATGCCGTGGCTACGGCGGGAACGATTCCGGTTGATGTCAATGAGCTGGGCGTGGACAGCCTGAGCCTGGCCGGTAACCAGTTCTACGGTCCGAAAGGGGTGGGCGCCCTCTGGGTGCGTAAAGGGGTACGCCTTATGCCTTTCCTGGAGGGCGGGGTGCAGGAGGGAGGCCGGCGCGCCGGCACCGAGAATGTCCTCGCCATTGTCGGTTTGGGCAAGGCGGCGGAATTGGCCCGGGTCAATATGTCGGCGCGGATGAAGCAGCTCACTCCCCTCCGTGACCGGTTGCTCAATGAGCTATCCGCCAAGATTGACCATGTGGTCGTCACCGGTCACCTCAAGCAGCGCCTCCCCGGACACGCCAGCTTCTGTATTGAGTTCATCGAAGGCGAAGCCATGCTGATGCTGCTCAACAGCCAGGGGGTGGCCGTCTCCAGTGGCTCCGCCTGTACCTCAAGGGCACTAAAAGCCTCGCATGTTCTCATTGCCATGGGCATACCTCATGCCCTGGCGCAGGGGTCTATCCTGTTTACTCTCGGTCTGGATAATAGTGCCCGGGATATAGACTATGTCCTTGAGGTGATGCCGCCCATCGTGGACCGGCTGCGGCAGATGTCACCCCTTTATGCTAAATTCCTCAAGACTGGTAAAGGAGGTAAGTGATATGCCCGTTTATAGCGACAAGGTAATGGAGCACTTTATGCATCCCCGCAACGTGGGGGAGATTGAGAACCCGGATGGTGTTGGTGAGGTGGGCAATCCCATATGCGGCGATATGATGACCTTCTATATCAAGGTCAAGGACAACCGCCTGGCGGATGTTAAGTATAAGACCTTCGGTTGCGGGGCGGCCATTGCCGTTTCCAGCATGGTCAGCGAGATGGCGGTGGGCAAAACCCTGGACGAAGCGCTGAAGATAACCCCCCGCACCGTGGCTGATGAGCTGGAGGGATTGCCCCAGAACAAGTTTCACTGCTCCAATCTGGGTGCTCAAGCGCTGCATAAGGCAATACAGAACTACCGGGGTAAGAAAAAGGGAGGGAAGTAGTAATGACCAAGCCTGAAAAAAAGAAAGAACGCCTTTTTTGTCCCTACTGCGATGTGGAGATAATGGCGGCCGATTTTCCCTACTGCCGGGCTTGCCAGGTAACCATATTCTACTGCCCCCAGTGCCACAAGCCTTTACCGCGGGAGAAAAGGTTTTGCCCCCACTGCGGAACTGAGATTAAGGGCTAATGACAGGAGGAAGCCAGGTGGCTGAAGCTGAAAAGGAAAAGTTAACCATAGTCATGTTCAGCGGTAACCTGGACCAGGCCCTGGCTGGATTTATCATCGCCACCACGGCGGCCAGTATGGGCATGGCGGTGAGCATTTTCTTCACCTTCTGGGGGCTGAACATCATCAAGAAGAACGAAGGCGGCATCAAAAGCCAGGGGCTGATGCGGAAGATGCTCAACTTCATGAACCGGGGCGGCTCCCGGCGGTTGAAGCTTTCCCGCTTTAATATGCTCGGTCTGGGCACCGCAATGATGAAACGGCTGATGAAGGACGCTAATTACCCGTCCATAGACGAGTTCATCACCATGGCGCACCAGATGGGAGTGAAGCTCATTGCCTGCACCACTACCTGCGGCATAATGGGGCTTGAGGAAGGCTCTTTCCGCAGTGAAGTGGAAAACCTGGCTGGCGCCGCCTATTTCCTGGGTGAGGCGCGTGAGTCGAAGACAACCCTTTTCATCTAGGAGGAGGATAGAATGAAAGCAGACCAGAGTCTGGACTGTGTGGGACTATATTGCCCCATGCCCATTGTCAAGACGGCGGAGAAGATTAAAGAGCTGAAGGCGGGGGAAGTCCTGGAGGTGGTGGCCGATGACAAGGGGATAACGAAGGACATGCCGGCCTGGTGCCAGGCTACCGGGCATGAATTTCTGGGCACGGAAGAGAAGGGCGGGGAAATCAAGGTCTACGTCAAGAAAACCCACCGCTAAAGACCGCTTTAGATTTCAATTGCACTGAATTGCCTTCAGGGTTTAGAATAGCCTCAGATGAAGACCAGCGATTTTGACTACCATCTGCCCCCGGAGCTTATTGCCCAGACTCCGATTGAACCGAGAGACCATGCCCGCTTTATGGTATTGAACCGTAGCGACGGTTCAATAGCGCACCGCCGCTTTTTTGAGCTGCTTGACTGGCTGCGCTCAGGGGATGTCCTGGTATTCAATGACAGCCGGGTTATCCCGGCCCGCCTCAGCGGGCAAAAAACTGGTACCGGCGGCAGGCTGGAGATTCTGCTGCTGCGCCGGCTCAGGGCTAATGTCTGGGAAACACTGGTCAAACCGGCCCGGCGGGCCAGTATTGGTAGCCAGATTGAGATAGATAGCGGCTCGGAAGGGAAACCGGCGCTCAAGATTGCGGCGGAGGTGGTGGAGTCGGGGGAGGGGGGCATGCGGGTAATAAGCTTTGCCGATGAGACCCAGCTGACCAAGCTGGGCAGAGTGCCCCTGCCACCCTATATCCACTCACCGCTGAAGGATGCGGAGCGTTATCAGACGGTCTATGCCAGAGAGGCGGGCAGTGTCGCTGCCCCCACCGCCGGACTGCACTTTACCCCGGAGCTGATGGCTGAAATTAAAGACCGGGGAATTAGCTGCCTTTTCACTACCCTGCATATCGGGCTGGACACCTTCCAGCCGATTGGGGAGGATGACCCCCTGGAGCATGCCATACATAAAGAATACGGAGTGCTTTCTACCGAAGTAGCCGAGCAGCTCTCTCAGGCCAAGGCGGCGGGGCGGCGCATTATCGCTGTGGGCACCACTACCGCCCGGCTGGTGGAGGCGGTGGCCCAATTAAGCCGCCCCACCCGGCTCAAGCCCCTCGCCGGCTGGATAAGCCTTTATATCCTGCCCGGCTACCGGTTTCAGATGGTTGACGCCCTGATTACCAACTTTCATCTGCCCCGCTCAACACTGCTGCTGCTGGTCTCCGCCTTTGCCGGCAAAGAGCTGATTGACAGAGCCTATCAGGAAGCCATTAGCCAGAAATACCGCTTCTACAGCTTCGGCGATGCTATGCTGATACTATAGAGCAATTAAAATGGATTATAATAGGTGTGGTTGGTTAGGAACTCTACGGTGTGAACAATATGTTATACCCTGACTCTGGCAGCAAGTTTGAGGATGCTTCTATTTTACGAAATGCTGTCTATTTCAGCACAGGCCAACGTGCACATTCAGCCCGGCTAATCCTGCAACATCCCTTGGGCGTGAATCAGCAAGTGTTGCGCTTCTTGGTAGTGAAAGCCTTTGAGGAGTTTATGACTTCCACGGAAGATATGGTCGGTTGGCTCTTTGCATTGCAAGAATGGCAGCCTGGAAACGCTGAGTTCTCTCTTTTCATTCTTCTTGACCGCATCGTGGTGGGGAAAAAGGACAAAAAAGCGGGGATTGATTACACAGAGGCGAGGGCGGTCTCCTTTCTAGAGGGATTAGATGAACAAGGCTTCAGGAACCTAGTTCACGTACCGAATGACGACGAATTGCTTGCCTCTGGGATGCCGAAGAATCAAGTGGAGACTATCAAACGGAGTATGGCTTTCAAGCTAGACGGCTGGCGCAGGATTACAAATAGGCGAGCAGAGCAGGGGCGTGGTTGGGTGCGTGCTTTTAACAAATTGAAGCACCACATGCTAGCATTCCCCACACAAGAGCATGACAAGGATGAAATCTGGATTCCTTCACGTATAGGCTTTGATAAAGCTAGGAATCGTGTGTCATTAGAACGTGCTTGGTTAGAGGTAAGTGCCGACGAGGTTAGAAGGTTAGCAGGCAATTCTATCGCGGCTCAAGCTGTGTTGCATGATACTCTAGCAGTGATACTAGTTACACGGTATAACGAGAAGTACGACGCCCCCCAGTGGGTAATCGGGGCTTCCCAGACTGACTATTTATGGAGACAATGAAGATTTCGTGCCATGAAGATAGTTTTACATATCTGCTGCGGGGTCTGTGCCGCCGGGGTGGTGGAGAGGCTGACCCGGGAAGGGCATGAAGTCCGGGGCTATTTCTACAACCCCAATATCCACCCCCGTGAAGAATATAACCGCCGGCTGGAAGTGGCGCAGAAAGTAGCCCAGGAATTTAATTTCCCCCTGGTAGTACCCCCTTACCTGCCGCAGGAGTGGCACCAGGAGACTGTCTCTCTGGAGGGTGAGCCGGAGGGGGGTAAGCGGTGTGAGGTATGCTTCCGGCTGAGGCTGAAGCAGACTTTTGATTATATGAAAGAGCGGGGTGGGGACGCCTTCACCACCACGCTGACGGTAAGCCCGCAGAAATCAGCCGGTATGGTCAATCAGGTGGGCGGGGAGCTGGGTGGGGAAAGGTTTCTGGTCAGGGATTTCAAGAAGAAAGAGGGCTTCAAGCGCTCTATGGAGCTGGCTAAAAAGTGGGCCCTTTACCGCCAGCATTACTGCGGCTGTATCTATAGCCAGAAGCCAGACTAGCCCAGCCCGACCCGGCTCTTGACCAGGGCGAGGGTCTTCTCGGCAAGGGGGCGCACTCTGGAGGCGCCCTCGGCAAGCAGCGAGTCGATATGCCCCGGTTCGGCGGTCAGTTCCCGGTAGCGGGACTGAAGCGGTTTCAGCCCCTCGACAACCACCTCGCCCAGGTCTTTCTTGAGCTGGGCGTAGCCCTTGCCTTCATACCTGGCCTCTATCTCGGCGCGGCTCAGCCCGCTGAAGATTTCGTAGATGACCAGCAGGTTGTAGATGCCGGGGCGGTTTTCATCAAAGCGGATCTCGCGCTGCGAGTCGGTGGTGGCCCGCTTGATTTTGGCCCGGATTTCATCCGGTGAATCAAGCAGGTTAATGGCGTGTCCCGGATTGTCTTCGCTCTTGCTCATTTTCTTGGTCGGGTCATCAAGCCCCATTATGCGGGCGCCGACTTCCGGGATGACCGCCTTGGGCAGGCGGAAGGTCGGGCCGTATATTGAGTTAAACCTCTGTGCCAAATCCCGGGACAGCTCCACGTGCTGTTTCTGGTCTTCGCCCACCGGCACGACTTCGGTATCATAGAGCAGGATATCGGCTGACATCAGCGCCGGATAATCAAAGAGACCAACGCTGACCTGCTCTTTCAGCTCTTGGGCCTTCTCCTTGAACTGGGTCATCCGCTGCATCCAGCCCATCGGGATGAAGCAGTTGAGAATCCAGGCCAGTTCGGCGTGAGCGCCAACCTGTGATTGAACGAAAACGGCGGATAGTTTGGGGTCAATACCGGCGGCGAAGAGAAGACCGCTCACCTCGCGTATCTTGGCTTTCAGGGTTTTCGGGTCCTGCGGCACGGTGATGGCATGAAGGTCAACGATGCAGAAGATATTATCATATTCCGCCTGGGAGGCAACCCATTGCTTGATTGCCGCCAGGTAGTTGCCGATGTGAATATCGCCGGTGGGCTGAATGCCGGAGAAGGCTCTCTTTTTGGTCAACATTAGTTCACCTGTAGAATTTAAGCGCTTTTTGTATTTTACACTATTCCGGCTGCGGTATGCTATAATTTTGGCCGTTATGTGACCTAAGTCATTACCGGCATTATCAATCAGTTATAATATGGTTAGAGTAGGTCAAAAGGGAGGCATCGGGGAGGTCTGGCAATGAAGAGTCGGTGCCCCGGTCAGGACGGCCGGGAAATACGGGTGGAACTGTATAAATGCCCCAAGTGTGGCGCTGAGGTTGAAATCTTCTCTGATGAGGTCAGGGTGAAGTGCCATAAATGCGGGGAGATGATTTACCGCGAGAGACTGCCTTCCTGCGTTGAGTGGTGCGCCTCCGCCCGCCAGTGCCTGGGCGAGGCAAGATGGCGCCAGTTAATGGATGAGCTTAAATCAGGAAAAGAGAGAAAAGAGTAGGGGCTAATTAGCCCCTACTCTTCTTTTTTGGCTTCTTTGGTGTGGGCTTCTTTGGTGTGGGCTTCTTCAGTTGGGGCTTCCTCAGCCTCTTCGGCCGCCTCTTCGGCTACCTCTTCCTCAACCACTTCTTCCTCAACCTTCTCCATCGGCCGCTCGCTGATCTTCACCACCGATGTTTCCGGTTCATGGAGAATGGTAATTTTCTCACCAAGGTGAATATCCTTAACCCGAATCACCTGGTCGGTTTCGGTGAGAGGGCTCATGTCCAGCTCGATATCAGCCGGGATTTCATCAGGGAGGCATTCCACAGTCAGGATGGTCAGATACTGCTCCAGCATGTTTTCCTTCAGCTTCAGGGCCGGCGCCTCTCCAATCAGGACAATGGGCACCTCCACCCTTATCTTCTCTTCCATTCTGACCTGGTAGAAATCAACATGCAGCAGCTCACTCGTTTTCGGGCTGCGCTGGACTTCCCGCACCACCGCTTTCCGCGGCTTTTTCCGGTCCAGCTTGATATCAATGAGCTTGGTCCTCCCGGCCTGAGCCAGCACCTGCTTCAGCTGGGCGGTTTCACACTGCAGGGCTAGTGACTCAATGCCGTGACCAAATAAATGCACCGGGGTAACACCCTGATGGCGCAGAAACCTGACCTTCTTACCCAGGGTTTCCCGTTTGGCTAACGCCAGTTCAATCCGCTCCATTATCGCTATCTCTCCTTTTGACTTGCCTCACTATTGTAGCCTAAACAAGCCGTCTGGCGCAACAAGCTCAAATTGATTTGAGGCTTGTTAAAATGCTAGACTAGTATTTGAGCCTATGACCACTACTGAAGAGAGTTTTGCCAGTCTGGATTCATACTGCAGTGAGGCAGGATATAATCTGAGGTGGAGCTCGGTTTTCGTCCTGCCCGGCTGGCTGAAAATCTGGTGGCAGAGCTTTGGCGACGGGGCTGAGCTGTACCTGCGCACCGTCAGGCAGGGAGAAGAAATTATCGGCATTGCCCCCCTCTTCATCAGGGATGAAACGGCATCGCTTATCGGCAGTGCCGATGTCTGTGATTATCTCGACTTCGTGCTGGCTCACGGTAGGGAAGAAGAATTCTTCGGCGTTTTGCTTGACGATTTAATTGAGCGGGGGGTCAGTCGCCTGGATCTGGGGCCGCTGAGGCCCGATTCTAATGTGCTCAATTACCTGGTCGCCCTCGCCCGGAACCGGAATTATCCCGTCCTCTGCCCGGAAGAGGGGGTCTCGGTGGAGCTGGACCTGCCGGCTACCTGGGAGGAGTACCTGACATTGCTGGCTACCAAACAGCGCCACGAAGTGAAGCGCAAGCTGAGGAGGCTGGAGGAGGCGGGTAATGTTGCCTACCGCTGTCTGGAGGTCAGCCCGCCGCAGGTAGATGGTTTTATGGACACCTTCTTGAGGCTCTTTGTGCTGAGCCGGGAGGAGAAGGCGGAATTTATGACTCCCCGCCGGGAGTCTTTCTTCCGGTCACTGGCGGGGGCGATGGCTGAAGCCAAATTGCTCCGGTTCGGTGTTCTGGAGCTGGATGCGGTGACGGTGGCCATGATTATAGGTTTTGATTACAATGACACGATGTATCTCTATAACAGTGCCTATGACCCCGATTACCGTGGCTTAAGCGTGGGACTGCTGTCAAAGGTATTATGCATCAAGGCAAGCATTGAGCGGGGTAGAAGAAAGTGGGACTTCCTCAAGGGCGGGGAACCCTACAAGTACCAGCTTGGCGGTAGCGAAATCCCGCTGTACCGGTGCGAGATAAGAATAAAGTAAGCAGGAGAAAAGCAGAGTTGATTGCCGTTCAACCGAGGATAGCTATGCTCAGTGTGCATAGCTGCCCCATAGGTGACCTGGGGGCAAGGGACACCGGTGGTATGAGTGTCTATGTCCGCGAGCTGGCCCGGGAGCTGGGCAAGCAGGGGCTGGCGGTAGATGTCTATACCCGCGCTCATCAGCCGGGGCACAGTCAGATTGTCGAACTGGGACAGGGGGCCCGGCTGATTCACCTCGGCGCCGGCGGGGGCAGGAAAATGGACAAGCTGGCGGTCTATCCCCACCTGCCTGACTTTGCCCGCAATCTGGAGAGTTTCCGCAGGCGTAACCATCTTCATTATGACCTGGTGTTCAGCCATTACTGGCTTTCCGGCTGGGTGGGGAGATATCTGGAGCGGCGCTGGCATGTCCCCCATATTATCGTGTTTCATACCCTGGGTGCGGTCAAGAATGCCATCGGCGTCGGTGAGCAGGAGCCGGCGCTTCGCCTTCGGACCGAAGCGCAGCTGGCTCGGGATTGCCATGGCATCATCGCCACCACCCGGCGCGAAAAAGATGACATTATCCGTCACTATGGTGCTGCGGCACCGCGCATCAGTGTGATTCCCTGCGGTGTCAACCTGGATCTGTTCCGCCCCATGGACGGGGAGATGGTGAGGCAGGAGCTGGGCTTTAATGGTGACCATGACCTTCTCTTTGTCGGCCGGATAGAGCCGCTGAAGGGGATAGACCGTTTGCTTCAGGCGCTGCGCTATCTGCAAAATGGTCACCGCGTCAAACTGTGGGTAATCGGTGGGGACGAAAACAGCCGTGATGAAGTAGCCCGGCTACAAAAGTTATCTCAGGCCCTGGGTATCGCTGATTTGGTTAAATTTGTGGGCATGGTCGAGCACGAGAAGCTACCCTATTTCTATAATGCCGCCGCTGCCTGCATCATTCCATCATATTACGAGAGCTTCAGTCTGGTGGCTCTGGAGGCGCTGGCTTGCGGCACGCCGGTAGTCGCCAGCAATGTCGGTGGCATCAGCGGTTTTATTCATCAGGGGGAGACCGGCTATATGGTAAAGAACGGTAACCCCCACCACCTCGCCGACCAGATTGCCCTGCTTCTTTCCCGCCCGGTGGCAAAGTCGGCGCTCTCAATAAGGGAATCGGTAAGCCTGTTTAGCTGGTCAAATATGGCCGGGCAGGTCAGCCGGGAAGTGCTGGCGGACTATTTAGCAGGAGTCAATTGATGACCGAGCCGGCTCAGATAATGGTAGTTACCCCCCACCCCGACGATGCCGAATTCGGTGTCGCCGGCACCGTTGTCCGCTGGGTCAGGGAGGGGAAAAGCGTTATCTATGTGGTCTGTACCAGCGGGGATAAGGGCAGCAATGACCCCGATGTGAAGCCGGAGGAGCTGGTCCGAATTCGTGAGCAGGAGCAACTGGCGGTCGCCAAACTGCTGGGGGTGAGGGAGGTTATTTTTCTGCGCCACCCCGACCAGGGACTGGAGGATACCCCCCAGTTCAGGAAGGAGCTGGCGCGGCTGATAAGGATTTACCGCCCCGAGACAGTGGTTACCGCTGACCCTTACCGGCGCTATATGTGGCATCGCGACCACCGTATTACCGGTCAGGTCGTCCTGGATGCCGTTTTCCCCTATGCCCGGGACTACCATGCCTATCCCGATTTATTGAAAGAAGGGCTCCAGCCCCATAAGGTCAGGGAAGTGCTCCTCTGGGGCAGTGAGGAGCCCAATTACCGCCTGGATATCAGCGATACCTTTGATATTAAAGTAGCCGCCC
>CAZMTT010000005.1:0-41701 GCA_964569555.1 uncultured Dehalococcoidales bacterium
TACACCCCGCCGTTAGAGTATAACAAGGCGCTGACTCAAGGGTCAACCTAGTCGCGGCAGTCGGGGCAGGTAGCGAAGAGCTCTGGCTCCAGGTGCCACTTCTCGATAATGTAGTCCAGCTGTTTCTCCGGAGCCCAGTACTTACCGCAGACCTGACACTGCTTTAGCTTAAACTCCAGCTTGCCGCTGGGCGTGTTTATCGTCCGGGTATCACCGATATCAGTCACTGTTATTGACTCGGTGGGACAGACATAGGCACAGGCATCGCAGCCGATGCACTTATCCAGCGAATGCACCACGGTCGGCTCAGCCACATCCCGGTCTTTCCCCTGAGCCACAAAGGTAATCGCCTCAACATCGACAAGTTCCTGGCAGGTTCGGACACATAGCTGGCAGAGAATACACTCCTGCTCCGCCAGGATAAAGCGGGGCTGTTTAATGCCCAGCTTCCGCGCCAGCTCCTGGAGCCGGGATGAGTGGGGGCGCTGGGCAAGCAGCAGCTCCACCGCCAGCCGGCGGGCTTCCATTACCTTCTCGGAAGTGGTGCTGACTTTAAGTCCAGCCTCTACCGGATAGTCACAGGCCGTGGTCAGGCCCTTGGTGCCGTTGGTGGCTATTTCCACGGTGCATACCCGGCAGGCGCCCGCCGGGCGGAGTGACTCATGGGAGCAGAGAGTGGGGATACGGATGCCGGCCTGCTTGGCCGCATCCAGAATCGTCCAGCCCTCTTCGGCGGCAACTTTCTTATTATCAATGGTCAGCTTAATCATCAGCCTTCACTTAATAGATTACTTCTTGCCGTCCACCGCCAGCAGCATCACCCGGTAGCAGCGCAGGCAGCGCTCCGCCTCTTTAGCCGCCATCTCCAGTGTCAGGCACTGCTCCACCTCATCAAAGCCACGCCTTCTTTTCGCTACCGAAAGCTGCTCCGGCGACTGGCGCTCTTTCTTGGCAACAATACTTCCGTCACGCTGGTGGCTCAGGGCGACATCGTGGAGCCAGTCCTCAACCGCCTGTTCCTCAGGTGGGGTTACCCTGCCCGATTTCAGGTACCGGTCAATACTCCGGGCGGCTTTGTTGCCAGCGGCAATCGCCTCCACCAGGGTCGCCGGGCCAGAAACACAATCACCGCCCGCGAAGACCCCGGGCAGGCTGGTCTGACCGGTAGGGGCGTCAACCACGATAGTACCCCATTTAGTAGTATCAATTGATTTGCCTTCAATTAAAGATAAGTCCGGCTTCTCGCCGATGGCGGGGATTATCATATCGGTGCCGATAGTAAATTCGGAGCCTTCTATCGGGATGGGGCGTCGCCGCCCGCTATCATCCGGCTCGCCCAGCTTCATCCGGATGCACTCAACGCCGCTCACCCTGCCGCCCTCGGTCAACGCCTTAACCGGCGCCGCCAGATAATGAATCTTGGCCCCTTCTGCCTCGGCAGCTTGAATTTCTTCTTCCCGGGCCGGCATTTCGGCACGGGAGCGCCGGTAGAGGATGGTCACCTCTTTAAAGCCCAGCCTCAAACAGGTGCGGGCACAGTCAATGGCGACATTGCCTCCACCAACGATAATTACCCTTCTCTTGACGGCCACTTTCTGGCCCATATTGACATCACGCAGAAACTCCACCCCGTCAACCACTCCCCCATCCTCAACCTCAATACCCAGCTCCCGGCCGGCGTGGGCGCCGGTAGCGATAAATACTGCCTTAAAGCCCTGTTTTAAGAGCTGCGCCAGGGTTATGTCTTTACCCACCCGGGTATTAAGCCTGACATCTATGCCCAGCTTCTTTATTATGTCAACTTCCCTGCCCAGGACATTGCGGGGCAAACGAAAGGCAGGGATACCCACCCAGGCCATGCCCCCCACCGAGGGCTGCTCATCATAGATGGTAACCCGGTAGCCCTGCAGCGCCAGATTGTAGCTGGCAGCCAGCCCGGCGGGACCAGCCCCGATGATGGCTACCTTATCCCCGCCAGCTTTCTTTACTTTAGCCTCAGGCTCCAAAGCAGCGGTCACTTCATAGTCAGCCGGGACCCGCTTCAGGGCCCTGATTGAGACTGGTTTATCAATATCCTGCCGCGTGCAGTTCTCCTCACAGAAGGCGAAGCAGGCCCGCCCCATTGCGCCAGGGAGGCAATTTGTCTGCCTGATTAACGCCAGCGCCTCTTCATATCTACGGTTGCTGATTAGCTCAATGTAGCCGGGGGCATCCTGATGGGCGGGGCAGGCTTCCATACAGGGAGCCGTAATTCGGGTGAGGTAAGCCGGCTTGGTCCCCCTCCCCCTAGCGGCACTTAACCTGGTATATTCGCTTTCGTAATACTTCAGACTATCCAGGACCGGGGTCAGCGCCAGGGCACAGAAATCGCACTTGGTGTTTTCTTTAATGCCACTGCCCAGCCAGCGCAGCAGGGCGATGTCATTTTCTGTCCCCTTCCCGTCCAAAATCCGGGTCAGGGTATCCAGCATTACTTTTATGCCGAGATAGCCGACGCTGCACCCGCCACAGCTTAGCTTCTGCACTTCTTTCAGGTAGGTGTGAGCCATATCGGCGACATTAATCTTCTCATCAACCACCACCAGCCCCCGCCACGACATAAAGGCCCTTACCCGGTGACCGTTATGCTCAAGGGGGAACTCCAGATTTTCAACCGGGGTGTATCCCACCGTCTTCCGGCGGTTGTCGACAATATTACCCCCCCAGCTGCTAAAGACAACTCTATTCATTAAAACCTAAAACCTCAGCTTCTGGCGGCCATTTCCTTTAGTTTTCGGTATTCCTCGGTGACCTTGGTCTGAATCTTTTTTATCTCATCCGGGGAAAGGTGCTTGAACCGGCCCTGCGACTTGAGGTAGTCATCAACCGGCCTGAGTTTGGGGAAATCAAAGCTCAGTTTATACTGACCGTTTTCCACTTCATACAGCGGGAATATCCCCGTCTCCACCGCCAGGCGCCCGATTCGGACGCTTAACTCCGGCAGGCAGCGCCAGCCGGTGGGACAGACGGAGAGGATATGAACATAAGCCGGGCCGTTGGTTTCCAGCCCTTTCTTAACTTTATCCATCAGGTCAAAGGGATAGCTGGGGCAGGCAGTCGCCACATAGGGAGTATTGTGGGCAACGACAATAGCCGGCACATTCTTTTTCCAGGCAGACTGACCGATACTCGCCTTGCCCGCCGGGGAAGTAGTCGTTGAGGCACCATAGGGAGTCGCCGAAGAACGCTGTATCCCGGTATTCATATAGGCTTCATTGTCAAAGCACAGGAAGAGGAAGTCGTGCCCCCTCTCCAGAGCCCCTGACAGCGCCTGAAGCCCGATATCGCTGGTGCCACCATCACCGGCCATAGCCACCACCTTGGTCTCCACCGCCGGGCCCCTCCCCTTTCTGGCCATAGCCTTCAAGCCGGCTTCTATCCCGGAAGCAACGGCCGCCGTGTTTTCAAACAAAGTGTGAATCCAGGGCAGACGCCACGAGGTATAGGGGAGCTGGGAGGAGATTATTTCAATGCAGCCGGTGGCATTGGTGATGATGACATCATCGCCCAGTGCCTTACAGGCAAGCCTCACCGCCAGCGCCTCACCGCAACCGATACAGGCCCGGTGCCCGGGGGCAAAGTTCTCTTTTTTGGTAATTAACTTGGGGACATAAACGGCAAACTTTTCCATCTACTCTCTCACTCCGAATATCTCAAACTCGTTGCCGCTCCCCTTCTCGGCAACTTCAATGCCCCGGTTGATTATCTCCTCAAACCCAGCCACGGTAATATCGCGACCGCCCAGACCACCCACGATACTGACCACCTTCGGCTGCTTAGCCTGACCGTAAAGGGCAGACTTAATCTCAGAACAGACCGGCCCCGCCGGTCCGCCGCTGGACAGGGCTCTATCCAGCACAATGAGAACCTTGGCCTGGCTTAGCTTCTGGCGCAACTCAGCAAAGGGGAAGGGGCGCCACAGGCGGAGCCTGACCAGCCCGATATTCTTACCTTCTGCCCTGACCTTATCGATGGCCGCGGCTGCCGTCTCACTGTAGCTACCCATAGTCAACAGCAAAACATCAGCATCCTTACTCCGGTAGTCTTCGACCGGGGAATAGTGGCGCTGAAATTGCTTGCCGAATTCCTGCCAGCACTCAACAATGACATCTTTCGACTCTCTCAGGTTTATCTCCTGCGCCCACTTGGCTTCAGAATAGATAAAGGGCGGGCCAAAGTCCCCCATGCTGACCGGTTTAAGCGGGTCGAGGGGGAAGGGGTACTGAAAAGGCGGGATAAATCGTTTTACCTCCTCTGCTTCGGGGAGGAGGATGGGTTCAATCATATGGGACAGGTGAAACCCGTCCAGGTGAACCATCACCGGCAGCAAGACCCGCTGGTCCTCAGCAATGCGGAAGGCACAGAGCACATTATCGACTACTTCCTGACCGTTTTCGGTAAAGAGCTGAATCCAGCCGGTATCACGGACGGCCATAGCATCGGAGTGGTCTCCCCAGACACTTAACGGTGCCGATAACGCCCGGTTAGCCACCGTCATCACGATAGGTAGTCGCATTGACGAGGCAACATAGAGCACTTCATGCATTAATTCCAGGCCCTGCCCGGCGGTAGCGGTAAAGGTGCGCGCCCCGGCGGCGGAGGAGCCCAGACAGGCGCTCATTGCCGAGTGTTCGGATTCGACCGGGATATACTCGGCATCCAGCTCGCCATTGGCCACCAGGTCAGCGAGGTGCTCCACAATATGGGTCTGCGGGGTAATCGGATAGGCCGCCACCACGTCAACATCAGCTAACTTGGCGGTCTCGCTGATGGCTATTGATACCTCCATGCCCACTCGCTTGGCCATCATCCTTCTTCCTCCACCATCGTTATCACCTTGGTCCAGCACTCACGGGCACAGATACCACACCCCTTGCAGTAATACAAATCAGCTTCAAAATGGCCATCCTGGTTCGGCTCAATGCAACCCTCGGGGCAAAAGAGCTGGCAGAGACCGCACTTTATGCACCGGTCAAAATCATAGGTCGGCTTCTGTGAGCGCCAGTCACCGGTCTGGTACTGGCTGGCATTACCCGGCTCGGTGACTATGCCCCCAATTTCCAGGTCTCGCCAGGTAAGTTCATTTTCACTCTTAGGCAACTCATTATCCCTCAACCAGAGTCTCCTGATAGGCCCTTTTCATGGCGGCAATATTTCTTTCGGCAAGGCGGCCAAACCGCTGTTTCAGCGGCTCCTCCAGGGACTCCAGCTTAACAATTCCGGTGGCTTTAACCAGAGCACCCATCATAGTGGTGTTGGTTATGGGAATCCCCAGGACTTCACGGGCAATGGTGGTGGCATCAACGGTAGCCAGCGGGCAGTTTATGCCGAACTCCCGTCTCAGCTCTTTTACCGGTTTCTTAGTATTTATTACCACTATCCCGTCAGCTTTGAGCCCGGCGGTGATTTTGGTGATGGCTAAAAGGGTGGTGTCAAGCACCACCACCACATCGGGCTCCTGGATACCAGCCCTATTCCTGATGGGCTGCTGGCTATCCACCCTGACGAAGGATAAAACCGGGGCGCCCCGCCTCTCCGGGCCAAAGCTGGGGAAGGCCTGGGCATACTTGCCTTCGTCTATGGCCGCCCGGGCCAGTAGCTCGGCAGAGGTAACGGCTCCCTGGCCGCCACGGCCGTGCCACCTTATCTCAACTAGCTGGTTAATATCGACCATGTTTATCCCTATCGGCGATAAAAAGCGCCCCTGGAGCGACTTGAACGCTCGCACCCAGCTCCGGAGGCTGGTGCTCTATCCGCCTGAGCTACAGGGGCTGACTTTTTTATCTTACCTTATCGCCAATGCCAACGCAATAATAGTGAGTTTGGCTGGCTTCATAACCATGACACGGGATTAGCCATTCAGGACATCACCGGTGAGGCTGGCTTCTCTTGCTCTTTCCTCTCCAGATGTCGGAAAATGGCCTTGGTTACCTCAATGACCGGCAGGACAGAGGCAGAGACCAGAATGACACAAATCCATTCCTCAATATCCAGGGCCACGGTATTGAACAATGGCTGGAAAAAAGGCACATAGAAAATAATGAGCATCAGCACTACCTGGGAACCTACGGTTATATTCAGCCACTTATTCTTGAAGATACCAATCTGGAACAGGGAGTGCTTATCAGAGCGGAAGTTATAGGCGTTGAAGAACTGGATAAGAATCAGGCTGAGAAAACAAACGCCCTGTGCCTCAGCCAGGCTTCGGCCAATGTCCAGTGCCCAGCGAAATGACCACAGGGTTACTATTCCTATCCATATGCCGCCGATGAGCATAAGGATTACTACCGATTTGGTAAAGACACCCTGCCCCCGTGGGCGCGGCTTGCGCTCCATAAGGTCGGGAGCCGGCGGGTCTATGGACAAAGCGATTGCCGGCAGACCGTCGGTGACCAGGTTGACAAACAGAATCTGCACGGCGATGAGGGGTATTGCCCCATAGGGAAGCCCAAGCAACGGGCCGATAAGAATGGCGCCCGCCATCACCAGGATTTCCCCGATATTACAGGAAAGCAGGTACATCAGGTATTTTTTAATATTGTCAAAGATGCCCCTCCCCTCCTCCACCGCCGACACAATAGAAGCAAAGTTATCATCGGTAAGCACCATATCAGCCGCTTCTTTGGTCACATCGGTGCCGGTAATACCCATGGCCACCCCGATATCAGCCTTTTTCAGGGCGGGGGCATCGTTGACGCCGTCCCCGGTCATCGCCACCACATGCCCCTTCTTGACCAGGGCTTCAACGATACGCAGCTTATGGGCGGGGGAGACCCGGGCATAGACCTCTATCTTTTCAACCATGTCCTCGAACTCTTTGTCGCTTAAAGCATCCAGCTCAGCCCCGCTGAAGCCAACTCCCTGCTTGTAAATACCCAGCTCTTTGGCAATGGCAATTGCGGTCAGTTTATGGTCACCGGTTATCATCACCGACTTTATGCCGGCACGGTCACATAGCTTTACCGCCTCTTTAACCTCTTCCCGTGGCGGGTCAATCATCCCGGCCAGACCGATAAAGACCATATCCTGCTCTAGAGACTCGTCAATACCGACATTAGCGGCGAGCTTTCGGTAGGCTACGCCCAAAACACGCAGGGCGTGAGTCGCCATATTCTGAGCAACGCCCACAATACTCTCTTTATCTTTTGCCGTTAGTTCTTTTTCCTGGCCATCACGATAAATATAGCGGCAGGAGTTCAGTATTACCTCAGGTGCACCTTTAGAATAGGCCACCTTTCCATCAGCGGTTTGATGGACGGTGGTCATTCTCTTTGTCTCTGAGGAAAAGGGGATTTCACCGATGCGAGGTGACTGCTTGCTGAGTTCTTCCTGCTGCAAACCGCCTTTAGCGGCGATCACGACCAGGGCACCCTCGGTAGGGTCGCCCTTAACATCCCAGGCTCCATCAACCGAAATTAGACAGGTGTCATTACAGAGACTGCTTGCCTTGAGAAATATTTCTAAAGCCGAGCCCTTGCCCGGCTCAATGGTTTTGCCATTACATTGAAACTCCCCTTTAGGCTCATAACCAGTTCCGGTGACTTCCATTATCTTACCGTCAACATAAAGGGCACGTATGGTCATCTGGTCTTGAGTGAGGGTACCTGTCTTATCCGAGCAGATAAAGGTGGTTGAGCCCAGGGTCTCCACCGCCGGCAGCCTTCTCATCAGGGCATTGCGCTTCACCATACGCCTTACCCCGAGAGCCAGACTGATAACCACCACCGCCGGCAAGGCTTCGGGTACGGCGGCTACCGCTAGGGCAATCCCCCAGATGAACATCTCCAGTATCTCGTGCCCGCGCAGAATGCCGATACCAGCCAGGACAAAACACAGGATAAGAGCCCCGATACCGATATAACGTCCCACCCGGTCGAGGTTAATCTGGAGGGGGGTCTTTTCTGCCTTGACTTCCTGGATCATGCCGGCAATCTTGCCGAATTCAGTAGCCATGCCGGTAGCGGTAACAATTGCCTTGGCCCGTCCATAGACCGCCGCCGTCCCCATAAAGACCATGTTTCGCCGGTCGCCCACATCCACGTCACCCTCCAGGGGCTCATCGGTCTTCTCAACAGGCACAGACTCCCCAGTGAGGGAGGCTTCATCTGTCCTCAAATTAACCGCTTCCACAAGGCGGGCATCAGCTGGCATCCGGTCACCAGTCACCAGAAGAATGATGTCGCCGGGGACAAGCTCCCCAGCCGCTATCTCTATTTCTTTGCCATCCCGCAATACTGAGGCGGTAGGTGCCGCCATCTTTTTCAGGGCTTCCATTGCCCGCTCCGCCCGGTATTCCTGGACAAAGCCTAAACCAGCGGCGAATATGACAATGATGGCAATAAGAACGGCATCAGCTACCTCGCCCACGATAGCAGAGAGAACGACGGCAATAAGTAGGATAACAATGAGGAAACTCTTAAATTGCTCGAGGAAGATTACCCAGGGAGAGATCTTTTCTTTCTTTATCAGCTCGTTGGGGCCGAACTCAGCCAGTCTTTTCTCAACCTCGTCTTGGCTCAAGCCGTTGGAATCCGACTTAAGGGCACCTATCGCTTCAGCTGGTTTCAGGTTATACCATTTTCTGGTAGGAGCTTCCTTGAGCATCTCAGACCACGAAAGGTTACTATGGCTAGCCCATTATAGTTAACCAAACCACTTTGTGCAAGCCTAATCAGAGCTAGCTAAAATTTTAGCTGAAAAATCTCTTTCCGGATTTAAACCATATTGGCCAGCCGTAATCTTGCCCTTGGATAAGGTTTTAAGGTAGAATTCTGAAGCTGGGAGAGGTGTCCGAGTGGTTGATGGTGCCGCTCTCGAAAAGCGGTCTCCGTGTTTAGCGGAGCGTGGGTTCGAATCCCACCCTCTCCGCCATTAACAAAATAAAATTCTTTTATGTATCCGTGGAGAGGTGCTGGAGTGGCCGAACAGGCGCGCCTGGAAAGCGCGTGTCGGGTTTTTCCGACCGTGGGTTCGAATCCCACCCTCTCCGCCACTAGAAAAGCCGGAAATGAATAGAAAAGACATTAAATACTGGGTGGGCTTCAGCCTTATCCCCACCATCGGTCGGGTGAGATTAACCCAACTGGAGAATTACTTTGGCAACCTGGCCGATGCCTGGAAGGCAACCCCGTCTGAATTAAAGCAGGCCGGTCTGGACAAAAACTCGGTTCAGGCAATTGACTACGGGCGCCCCAGAGTTTCTTTAGATGAAGAGATGGCAAAGCTCGACCGCTACGGGGTAAAGGTGCTAACCTTCCATGACCCGGAGTACCCCTCACGACTCAAGGAGATATACGACTTTCCGCCGTTGATTTATATCCGGGGCTCCCTGCTCCCCGAGGACGAGTGGTACCTGGCGGTGGTGGGCACCCGCCGTGCTTCGGTCTACGGCCGACAGGTAGCCGAGGAAATCGCCAGCGACCTGGCCCGCAACCAGATTACCATCGTCAGCGGTATGGCTAAAGGAATTGATACTATCGCCCACCGGAGTGCCCTGGAAGCCGGCGGCAGGAGTATCGCCGTATTTGCTAGCGGTCTTGATGTGGTTTACCCCAGTGAGAATGCCAGTCTTTCTCGTGATATTCTCCACCAGGGCGCCATAATAAGTGAGTACCCCCTGGGCACCAGACCCAAGGCGGAAAACTTCCCCCGCCGCAACCGGATTATGAGTGGCATCAGCTTGGGCGTCCTGGTTATCGAGGCCGGTGAAAGTAGCGGCGCCCTGATAACCGCCAATCTAGCCCTGGAGCAAAACAGAGAGGTATTTGCGGTTCCGGGCAGTATTCTGTCACCGGTCAGCCGCGGCACCAATCGCCTCATCCAGGAAGGCGCCAAGCTGGTGCTTGACTACACCGATATTCTGGAGGAACTGAATTTAACCGCGGTCGCCCACCAGATGGAACTGAAAGAGGTCATACCGGCTTCGGATACCGAGTCCCAGCTGCTGAAACAGCTCGGTGTTGAGCCAATTCATATTGATGAGGTCTGCCGTAGCAGCGGCCTGCCGATATCAACAGTCAGCAGCACCCTGGCGATGATGGAGCTTAAGGGGCTAGTCAAGCAGATGGGGGCAATGCACTATGTTCTGGCTCGTGAAGCCAGGGAAGCATATCGGGTGAAGATAGAATAGATGAATAAACTGGTTATCGTCGAGTCGCCGGCGAAGGCGAGAACACTGTACCGGATTCTGGGCAAGGGCTACAGCCTGAAGGCATCAATGGGGCATATCAGAGACCTGCCCAAAAGCCGACTGGGTGTGGATGTCGCCAATAGCTTTGCCCCCAAATATGTGGTGCCCAAGGCAAAAAGCAAGGTGGTAACCGAGCTGAAACAGGCGGTTAAAAATGCCTCCACGGTCTATTTAGCCACCGACCCGGACCGCGAGGGAGAAGCTATTGCCTGGCACCTGGCCGAGGTAACCAGGTCAAACCGGAAACGCTACCGCCGTATCGTGTTTCATGAGATAACCAGCGAAGCCATCAAGCAAGCCTTCCGAAACCCCCGGTCAATAGACCAGCAACTGGTCAATGCCCAGCAGGCAAGGCGCATTCTGGACCGGCTGGTCGGCTATATGCTCAGCCCCCTGCTCTGGCGCAAGGTCAGAAAGGGCCTCTCCGCAGGCAGGGTCCAGTCAGCCGCATTGAGAATCATTGTGGACCGGGAGCGGGAGATTGAGCAGTTTGCCCCGGTAGAGTACTGGCTGATTGAAGCCGAGCTTACCAAGAAAACCCCAAAAGTTACCCCCTTCCGGGCGACGCTGATTGGCTTTACCGAGGGCGCCAAGCTGGAGATTCATACCCAGCAAGAAGCTGATGAGATAGTTGAGGAGTTGAAGCAGGTCAGTTATAGCGTCCTGAAAGTGACCACCAAAAAAATTGCCCGCCAGCCGGCACCGCCATTTATCACCAGCACCCTCCAGCAGGAAGCCTGGCGCCGGCTCGGCTTTAGCGCCAGCCAGACCATGGCTATCGCCCAGCAGCTTTACGAAGGGCTACCCATCGGCAATGAGGGAAATGTGGGGCTTATCACCTATATGCGCACCGACTCGACCCGCGTCGCCCGCTCGGCAATAGCCGAAGCCAGAGAGTTTATCGGCAAAAAGTACGGCGCCGAGTTTCTGCCTGCCCATGCCCGTGTCTTCACCCGGAGTGTCAAGGGAGCCCAGGAGGCGCATGAGGCAATTCGCCCGACCAAAATCAGGCGGGAGCCGCACCTGATTAAAGCCCACCTCAACCCCAGCCAGTTCCGGCTCTACGAGCTTATCTGGCAGAGGATGGTAACCAGCCAGATGGCCGCCGCCCGCTATGATAATACCAATGTCGACATCAGGGGCAAACGCCGCGCCTTCAAGGCTGACTACCTGCTGCGGGCATCCACTTCTATTATCAGCTTTGCCGGCTTCACCATTCTCTATCGTGAAGGGAAAGATGAAGCCAATAAAGAAAGTAACAAAGTTGCCCCGCTTCCGCCGCTGGAAAAGGGTGATGATCTCAAGTTATTGGAACTCTTCCCGGAGCAGCACTTCACCCAGCCCCCGCCCCGCTTCACCGAAGCCACCCTGGTCAAGATGCTGGAGCAGAACGGCATCGGCCGCCCCAGCACCTATGCCCCCATTATTGCCACCATACAGGAGCGGGAATACGTTTCCAAGGTCAAGGGGAGCTTCAAACCAAGCGAGCTGGGGGTCATCGTCAATGACCTGCTCTGCCAGTATTTCCCCGACATTGTCAATATTGAATTTACCGCCCGCATGGAGGACGAACTGGATGAAATAGCCCACGAGAAACATGAGTGGGTAAGCGTAATTCAAGACTTTTATACCCCCTTTGAGCAAAGCGTTGAGCGCGCCTCCGAGCAGATGGAGAGGGTAAAGCTGCCCGAGCAGCTAACCGAGGAAGTCTGTCCCAAGTGCGGTAAGCCGATGGCAGTCAAGACCGGGCGCTACGGCAAGTTTCTAGCCTGCAGTGGCTATCCGGAGTGCAAATCTACCAAGTCATACCAGATTAAGACCGGGGCCAGCTGCCCCGAGTGCGGCAGCGAGCTGGTGGAGCGCATCAATAAAAAGAAGCGCACCTTCTACGGCTGCAGCAATTACCCCAACTGCCACTTTGCCACCAACTTCAGACCCCTCCCCCAGCCCTGCCCCAAATGCGGCAGCCTGCTCACCCTGTACCGCCAGAAGTGGGCAAAGTGCGTTAAGTGCGATTATAAAGGCAAGCCAGCCGAAACCGAGAAGCCGAGCCAGGATTAGCCCAATGCAAGAAGTCTTTAACAGGTACCTGAATTACCTCAAGGCAGAGCGGAATTTTTCCCCCTACACGGTGCGTAACTATACCACTGATTTGCTGGACTTCTTCCAGTTTCTGAAGACCAAAGGGGTTGGCTCGCTGAGGGAGGTGGACAAACATGTTCTGCGTGACTACCTCGCCCACCTTGCCGATAGAAAACTGGCCAAGGCAAGCATTGCCCGCAAGATGTCCGCAATACGTTCTTTCTTTGGCTATCTGGTCAGGGAAGACATAATTGATACCAACCCGGCGGCGGCTATCTCCTCACCCAAGCTGGAGAAGCGCCTGCCCTCTTTTCTCACCGTAGCCGAAACGGTGCGGCTGCTGACCACACCCGATTTGGCCAAGCCGGAGGGGCTGCGCGACCGTGCCTTAATGGAGCTACTCTACGCCAGCGGTCTGCGGGTAAGCGAACTGGTCAGTTTGAATCTGGAGCAGGTTAATTTAGAGACCGGCGAGGTTCGGGTCTGGGGGAAGGGGGCTAAAGAAAGAATAGTGCTCATCGGCAAACCAGCGGCGGCGGCGCTGGGCACCTATATCAGTGAAGGCAGGCCCAGACTCACCGGCAAAAGGGCGACCAGCGCCCTCCTTCTCAACCGCTACGGAGAAAGGATTATCGCGCGACAGGTAGAGAAGATACTGGAGAAATATGGCCGTATCGCCGGTATTGGCAAGCGGGTTCACCCCCACCTGCTGCGCCACACCTTTGCCACCCACCTTCTTGACGGCGGGGCTGATTTAAGGGTAGTCCAGGAGCTGCTGGGGCACGCCGATTTGTCCTCCACCCAGATTTACACCCATGTCACCAAAAGCAGGGCCAAAAAAGTATACCTCTCCGCCCACCCCATGGCCCAGGAGAAAGGCAATGAATCTAAATAGCAGGCTGTCAAGGCTCCGCCAGAGTCTGGCCGAAAAGGAGCTTGACGGCGTCTTTATCTCCCAGCCGGAGAACCGCTACTACCTTTCCGGCTTTGACGGCTCAGCCGGCTATCTCCTGATTACTCGGCAGCACAGAATTCTGGCTACCGATTTTCGCTATCTGGAGCAAGCCGGCAGCCAGGCACCTGACTATGAAATTTTCACTATAACCAATGATTTGGCTGACTGGCTTCCCCGACTGACCGCCGATCTGGGCTTGAAAAAGCTGGGCTTTGAAGCCGGACATATCAGTTTTGCTTTCTACCGGGAGCTAACCGATATCCTGAAACCCGCCCCGCTCAAGCTCGTCCCGCTAAGCGGGCTGGTGGAAACGATGCGGGCGATAAAGGAGCCGGCAGAGATTAAGCTCATCACCAGAGCCGCCCAGATTGCCGATAGTGCCTGTGCCCATGCTGAGGAAATAATCCGTCCCGGCATCAGTGAACAGGAACTGGCCTGGGAGATAGAGAAATTCATGCGGGAGAACGGTAGCCAGGCACTACCCTTTGATATTATCGTCGCCTCCGGGCCGAACTCAGCTTTGCCCCACGCCAGGCCCTCACCACGCCCCATAAACCCCGGCGAGCCGGTGGTAATTGACATCGGGGCCAGAGTTAGCGGCTACAGCAGTGACCTGAGCCGCACCCTGTGCCTGGGTAAGCCTGATGATAACTTCAATAAAGTATATAACGCCGTTCTTGGCGCTCAGCTGGCAATATTAGCTATAATGAGAGAGGGGATGAGCGGCGAACAGGCTGACGCTATTGCCCGGACGGTTATTGAACAGGCCGGCTACGGGCCCGCCTTCGGCCATGGCCTGGGCCATGGCGTCGGGCTGGCCCCCCATGAGTTACCCCGGCTGGGGAAGGGTGCCACCGAGCCGCTGGTTTCGGGCATGGTCTTTACCCTTGAGCCGGGCATCTATCTCAGCGGCTGGGGTGGGGTCAGAATTGAGGACATGGTGGTTATGGCCAAAGACAAAATTAATATTATTTCTAAAGCTAGGAAGGTAATGACATGATTGGTAGCGGGGAACTGAGAAAGGGAATTATCATTGAGCTGGACGGAGAGCTCTATCAGGTTCTGGAGTACCATCACCTGAAGCTGGGGCGGGGCAGCGCTCAGATGCGTCTTAAAGTGCGCGACATCCGGGGCGGACATACTACTGAGCGGACCTTTCAGGCTACGGAAAAGTTCGCCCGGGCGCGGCTTGACTTCCGCACCATGCAGTACCTCTATAATGAGGGAGACCTGTACTATTTCATGGATGAGGAAAACTTCGAGCAACTACCCATTAATGCCAGCCATCTGGGTGATGCCCTTAATTACCTGAAGGAAGGCATGTCGCTGGAGGTGTCCAGCTATAAGGGAGAGATGGGAGGCGTTGAAGTGCACATCACGGTTGAGCTTAAGTTAACCCAGACCGAACCCGGCTTTAAGGGAGATACGGCTACGGCGGGGAACAAACCGGCCAAGCTGGAGACGGGGCTTAAAATTCAGGTGCCCCTGTTCGTCAGTCAGGGTGATATTATTAAGGTTGATACCCGTAACGGTACCTACCTGGAAAGGGTCAGTTAAATTGCTTAAAGCCGATTTTCATGTTCATACCAAGTATTCTCTGGACTGCAATACCCCTTTGCCCAAGATTGTCCGCCGCTGTCTGGATATCGGCATAAACTGCATCGCCATCGCCGACCACGGCACCATTGAGGGCGCCCTGAAGATGCAGAAACTGGCCCCCTTCACCGTAATCGTTGCCGAGGAAATACTGACCACGCATGGGGAAATTATGGGCATGTTTCTTCAGGAAGGGATACCCGGCGGTCTATCGGTTGAGCAGACGATAGCCCGCATCCGGGCCCAAAACGGGCTGGTATGCATCCCCCACCCCTTTGACCGGCTGAGATACTCGGCACTGGACAGCGATGTAGTGGAAGAACTGGGGGGGCAGATCGACGTAATTGAAGTTTTTAACTCAAGAAGTCTGCTGGCCAACCCGGCCACCAACAAAGCCCGGCTGCTTGCCGAGAAGTACGGCATCCGGCAGAGTGCCGGTAGCGATGCCCACACTGCCGGCGAAATTGGCAATGCCTATGTCGAGATGCCTGAATTTAAGGGCCGGGATGACTTCCTTCAGGCACTGGCTAAAGGCAAGGTGGTCGGACACCGGACCAACCCTGTGATTCACTTTGCCAGCATCTGGTCAAGGCTGAAAAGCAACCTGAAAAGGGACAACGATGATGTATAAACTGGGCTGGTTTTCCACCGGCCGGGACAAGGCCGCCCAAGACCTTCTGGCGGCGGTGCAGGACAGCATCAGGCAGGGCGAGATTAAGGCGGAGATAGCCTTTGTTTTCTGTAACCGTGAGCCCGGTGAGTCAGTGGAGAGCGACCTTTTTCTGAAGCAGGCGGCTGATTATCACCTCCCCACCGCCTGTTTTTCGTATCAAAAGTTTAAGGCAGCCCGGGGGGCAGCCCTTAAAAGCGAAAGCCTGCCGCAGTGGCGGCTTGACTATGATAGAGAGGTAATGTCGCGGCTAAAAGATTTCAAGCCCGACCTCTGCGTTCTGGCCGGCTATATGCTGATAGTGGGCAGCGAGATGTGCCAGCGATACCATATGATTAATCTCCACCCTGCCGCCCCCGGCGGCCCCACCGGCACCTGGCAGGAGGTAATCTGGCAGCTAATTAAGACCGGAGAGGAAGAGACCGGGGTAATGATGCACCTGGTCACCCCGGAGCTGGACAGGGGGCCAGCGGTGGCTTACTGCACCTTCCCCATTAAAAGCAAGCCCTTTGCCGAATACTGGTCGGAAATAAAGGGGCTTTCTATCGAGCAAATCAAGAAAGAACAGGGTGAGAATAACCGCTTGTTTCAGCTCATCCGGGAGCAGGGATTCCGCCGGGAGCTCCCCTTAATAATCGCTACCATCAAGGCTTTCAGCCAGGGCAGGGTCAAAATAACCACCGATAAAAGGGTGGTTGATGCTGAAGATAAGCCCATTTACGGCTATAATCTAACTGAGGAAATAGACCGGCGGATAAAAGGGACGCTTGCCCGGTGACAGGAAAGTAAGGTCTAAAAATGGCTAACTTTATCGGCTTTGACCTGGAAGGACCGCTATCGCCGCAGGATAATGCCTACGACCTGATGAAGCTCTTCCCCAACGGGGATAAGGTCTTTGAGATTATCAGCTACTATGATGACCTGTTAACCCTGGAGGAAAGGGAGGACTACGAGCCGGGGGATACCCTGGCCCTTATTGTGCCCTTTCTTTTGCTCCACCAGATTACCGAGGACGACATCACCACCCTGGCGGCTAATGCCAGCTTCACCGGTGAGGCAGATAGTCTTGTCTCCTGGCTCCAGTACCACATCTGGAAGGTCTTCTGCATTACCACCACCTATGAGCAATATGCCCTGCACATCACCCAGAAGTTGGATATCTATGCCCAGAATGTTGCCTGTACCCCCTTCCCCCTGAATAAGCTCCGCCAAGCGCTGAGCGAAGCCGAGCTCAGCCGGCTGCGGCAGGCCGAGGCAGATATTCTGACCATGGAACCGGGCAAAGACGATGCCCGGCTCAAGCAGCGCCTGGACGACTTCTTCTGGCAGAAGCTACCGGCCACTGACGTCGGGGCAATAATCAAAGAGGTCAAACCGGTGGGGGGTAGGCGCAAGGTAGCCGCCCTGAATAAATTTGCCGAAAAATACGACCAGCCCCTGTCTAACTGGATAGTGGTCGGTGACAGCATCACCGATTTCAGGATGCTGCAGGCAGTAGATGAGGCCGGCGGCCTGGCCATCGCCTTCAATGCCAATAAATACGCCCTGCCCTACGCCACCATGAGCCTGGCTTCCACCCACATCAGCGACCTGACCGAGGTGCTGCCGGCCTGGCAGAAGGGGCAGCGTAAAGAGATGGAGAAAATAGTCAGAGGAAAGGAAAAGGCGGGGGGCGCAAAGGATAGAAATTATTTTCACTGGCTGGCGGGACGGAAAGATATTAAGGATGTTATTGAGATTCACCAGCGGCTGAGACGCCTGGTCAGGGAAGAGGCAGGCAAGTTGGGATGACTCTGGATGTAATCGGGCTGGGGGCGCTGAACATGGACTACCTCTACCGGGTGGAGCGTCTCCTTGAGGACGATGAGGCAGTGGTCACCGAGTCCATATCGTCCCCCGGTGGCTCCGCCGCCAACACCGTATACGGTCTGGCCCGGCTCGGGCTGAAGACCGGCTTTGCCGGCGCGGTGGGCGATGATGCCGACGGGAAAAGAATGCTTCAGGACTTTCAGGATGCCAAAGTAGATATCAGCCAAATCAGGGTGAAACCGGGGGTAAAGACCGGCTCGGTACTGTGCCTCAGTGACCAATCGGGGCAGCGCTCGCTCCACGTTGTGCCCGGCGCCAATGACCAGCTGAGCCGGGACGACCTTGACCTGACCTATCTCAACCGGGCTAAAATAGTCCACCTCTCTTCTTTCGCCAGTGACCGGCAGTTCCAGATATCAGCCGGGCTAATCCCAGAACTGGCGGCATCGGTTAAAGTCAGCTTCGCCCCGGGGGCACTGTATGCCCTGAAGGGGCTTAAAGCCCTGACCCCGATTCTGGCACGGACATATCTTCTGTTTATCAACCGTGACGAGATAGAGCAGCTGACCGGCCAGAAAGTTATCGCCGGGGTTGAAGACTGCCTCAATCTAGGCTGCCATATGGTGGTGGTCACTATGGGTAAGGGCACTACGCTAAAATTGGGTGGCAAGACAGTCAGTGCGGTTGGCTACATCAGAGATACCGGGAAAGAATATATCATTGAGTCGGGTAAGCCGGAGAGGGTAATTGATACCACCGGGGCCGGCGATGCCTTCGCCACCGGTTTTCTCTACGGTCTGCTTAATACGAAGGGGCTTAAAGAATGCGGGCGTCTCGGTGACATTGTTGCCCGCTCCGCCATCACCAAGCTGGGCACCAGACAGGGTTTCCCCACCCCCGATGAGCTAGCCAAGCGCTATCAAGAGCGCTACGGTCAATCGTTATAGTATGGCTACTTCGCTGGTTGACTCAGGATTTCATCCACAATGCCGTATTCCACGGCCTGTTCCGGGTTGAGGTAGAAATCACGGTCGGTATCGTGGGTTATCTTTTCCATCGGCTGGCCGGTGTGCTTGGCGATAACGCTCCGGATTATTTCCTGAAGCCGCATAATCTCGCGGGCGGCGATTTCAATATCGGCGGCCTGCCCCTGGGCACCGCCCACCGCCTGGTGCATATGAATCGTAGAGTGAGGTAAAGCGTAGCGCTTCCCCTTGGCACCGGCGCAGAGGAGCACGGTTCCCATGCTGGCGGCCATACCGACACAGATGGTGGAAACATCGGGGCGGATGAGCTGCATGGTGTCGTAAATCGCCAGACCAGAGGCAATAATACCCCCCGGGCAGTTGATGTAGAGGCTGATGTCCTTGTCCGGGTCTTCCCGCTCCAGATATAGCAGCTGAGCAATGGTGACATTGGCCACCTGGTCGTTTATCGGCATGCCCAGCATGACAATACGCTCTCTCAAGAGCAGCGAGTAGATATCAAAGGCTCGTTCCCCCCTAGCGCCACTCTCAATCACCATCGGAATAACATTCATTGGCTGGTTAATCATTCTTGGCCTCCTTTACTTTGGAATCAGCCTTACCCTCGGCTATTGCCACCAGTCGCCGGATGGTCTTACGGGTGAACAATATCTGCCCGATTGACTCACGGGACTGAGGGATGTTCAGCTGCTTCTCTAGTTTATCCCGGTCTTTAATATCCCCCTTGAGCATGTTTTTTATCTCAGCGTCTATTTCAGCATCAGTTACCCTGATTTTCTCGGCAATGGCAATCTTGCCCAGTGCCAGAGAGCGGCTAACCCGCTTGGTCGCCAGTGGACGCAGTTCTTCGCGCAGCTCCTCTTCGGTCTTATTAATCCGGTTAAGGTATTCCCCCAGAGCCTCCCAATCCATCTGCCAGCTCTGCAATCGCTGGGCGATGAGCTGGTCTATCTCCAGTTCCACCAGAATGGGCGGAAATTCAACCCGAGCAGTATCGGTGACGGTCTCAATTACCCGGTCCTCAAAGTCCAGCCTGGCCTTTCTCTCGGCATTGCGCTGTAAATCAGCCGAGACCTGCTTCCGAAGCGAAGCCAGGGTCTTGAACTTGGGGTCGGCTTCCCGCGCCAGTTCATCATTTAACTCAGGCAGTTTCTCTTGTTTTATCTCGCCAATCTTCACCTTAAAGCGGGCTTCTTTCCCGGCCAGCTCAGCACGGGGATAATCCGGGGGATACTCAAGGTTAAATTCTTTTGCCTCGCCCTTTTTCATGCCCCGCAGCTGCTCAGCAAAGCCGGGGGCAGGCGCCGACGAGTCACGGCGGACCTGATACTGCACCCCTTTCTGGTTAATGAAGGGTTTATCTTCAATCTGGCTCTCGACATCCAGGATTACCAGGTCGCTGAAGTCCAGCGGGCGCTCCACCGGCTCCCAGATTGCCTGCTGATGTTGCAGCTGCTCCAGGACCTGGTCAACTTTTCCCTCATCTACACTCACCGGTTCCGGTTCAAGCCGGACCTGATAATAATCGCCGAGCTCAATCTGAGGCGTCAGTGGCACCGTTGCCTTAAAAATCAATGGCTCGGTCTGCGTTACCTCAATCTGGGGGTGGGCAATCGCCTCAATTTCCTGCTCCTTGATAGCCTGCTCGCAGGCTTCGGGGACCAGCTTATTCAGAGCGTCCTCAAGCAGGCTGTCTCTGCCCAGATAGCGTTCTATTACATCTCGCGGTGCCTTGCCCTTGCGAAAGCCGGGGATATTTGCCTTTCTCACCAGACGCCGATATGCCTCTTCCAGAGACTTCTCCACCTCAGCCGGCTCCATCTCAACAGTGAGAAAGGCCTGTCTGTTCTCTGTCTTTTCGTTGGTTACCTTCACGCTGCCTCCATCTATTCGTCCCGCAGTCTCAGGTGCAGCTCGGTCAGCTGCTCCTCACTTACCGTTGCCGGGGCATCAAAGGTCAAATCAGCCGCATTCTGGTTCTTGGGAAAGGCAATCACCTCCCGGATGGTCTCCTCCCCGGCCAGCAGCATTACCACCCGGTCAAGTCCGGGGGCAATACCGCCGTGAGGCGGGGCACCGTAATCAAAAGCGCGCAGCAAATGCCCGAAGCGCTCCTCAACCTCATCATCAGTATAGCCCAACAGTCTAAATACCTTGCGCTGGAGGCGACTGTTATGAATTCTAATGCTCCCGCCGGCGATTTCACAGCCGTTACAGACCAGGTCATAATGCCGGCTGCGCGCCTTTTCCGGAGCGCTATCCAGTAGCGGTGCGTCCCCCTCTTTAGGCGCGGTAAAGGGGTGATGCATCGGCTCCCACCGCCCCGCCCCCTCATCCCAGGCAAACAGCGGGAAATCGGTGATAAAGGCAAAAGCAAGCTGAGCCGGGTCAGCCAGCTTGAGCCGATGTCCCATCTCCTGACGTAGCTCACCCAGTACGTTATCAATAATTTTAGCTTTACCAGCCACAACAAGGAGCAGGTCTCCGGTATTGGCGCCGAGACACTCCGCCATCTGTTTCACCTGGTCAAGGCTGAGGTATTTCGCCGCCACTGACTTAACCGCATCCATAGTCAACTTGCTCAGGCCACCCCCCGAAGCACCCAGGGCGATGGTTACCAGACCTTCCGCCCCGTTCTCCCGCGCCAGCCGGTTTAATTCCTCAAGCTGACCGCGGCTATAGCTGGCACAACCGGGGGCACATATCCCCTTCACCTTACCCCCGTCAGCCAGAGCATCACGAAAAACGGCAAACTCAGACTGAGCGACAATATCGGACAGGTCTTTTATTTCCAGACCGAAGCGCAGGTCAGGTTTATCGGTGCCGAAACGCGCCATCGCCTCGGCATAGGCAATACGGGGGAAGGGCTTGTTTACTTTTATCTCCAGCTTAACCGCCCTGACCATAGAAGTGAAGAGCTCCTCCATTAATTTAATAATGTCTTCTTCCTCAGCAAAGCTCATTTCAATGTCAAGCTGGGTGAATTCAGGCTGACGGTCGGCACGGGTGTCTTCATCCCGAAAGCACCTGGCTATCTGAAAGTATTTCTCCATCCCGGCCACCATCAATAGCTGCTTGAGCTGCTGTGGGGACTGGGGCAGGGCATAGAACTTGCCGGGCTGAAGGCGGCTGGGCACCAGATAGTCGCGTGCCCCCTCCGGAGTGCTCTTAATCAGGAGCGGCGTTTCCACCTCAATAAAGCCCTTTTTGTCCAGGAAATCACGGATAAATTTAACCACCCGGTGGCGCAGGACAAGATTCGCCTTCATCCGGCTGCGCCGCAGGTCAAGGTAGCGGTACTTGAAGCGAAGGCTTTCATCTACCTCAACCTCTTCGTTGATGTAAAAGGGCGGTGTTTTTGATTTATTGAGTATCTCGGTATTTTGGGCGATTACTTCGATTTCCCCGGTGGCCAGCCTGGGGTTTTCTGTCCCCGGCGGGCGGGGGGCAACCTCACCACTCACCCGGACGACATATTCGCTGCGCATCCCGTTGGCTAACCGGCAGCTCCTGGCTGATGTCTCCGGGTTAAAGACGACCTGGACAATGCCCTCTCTATCCCGCAGGTCAATGAAAATCAAGCCACCGTGGTCACGGCGCCGGTCTACCCAACCGGCCAGGGTTACCTGGTTGCCGATATGCTTTCGATTCAGTTCACCACAACTATGACTTTTGAGCAAAACGGTCTCCTTAATTAATTGGCGATACTATTTTAGCTTATGGTAAGACACTCTTCAACCTGAGCCGAGAGAATTAAATTTGACAGCCAGCCCGGTTTAACATTATTATCTTAGGCAGAGGCTAAAAAGATAGAGGCTAAGCCAGTTAGGACAATGGAAGACGAGACCGACCACCGTAGTAATGCCTCGCCCAAACATCAAGCCAGAGCTCATCATTTAGAGTATGGCAGTCAGTTCGCCAGGCATCTGGCGCCGTTTCCCCACTGGCTAACTTCCCCCCAGCCATTCCCCATTATTAATTATGCCCCGTTTTCAATGGAGTAAGCATCCCCGGAGAAAAATGATGGAGAAGAACGCCAGCGTAGTCATCTTTATCACCAGCCGTAATGAAGAGGCACCCCGCATCGCCGATGCCCTGCTCAAGCAGAAGAAGGTAGCCTGCGTCAATATTATCGCCAGCATTAGCTCCCGTTTCTGGTGGCAGGGTGAGCTTGACTCGGCGCAGGAAAGCCTGCTCATCGTCAAAACCAAAGCCTCTCTTATTAATGAAATAGTAACCCTGGTCAAGGCTATTCACAGCTATGATGTCCCCGAAATAATTGCTCTGCCCATTGTCGGCGGCAACCCAGACTATCTGGAATGGATAGGGGGAGAGGTGAAATGAAGGTTTGAAGCTAACTAAGCCTAGCTTATGGCAATATGGGGGTTTGAAATGGCCAAAAGAAGAGTAACGCTGAGCTATACCGAGGAAACAATTGCTGAACCGGTTATCCATACCATCAGCCAACAATTCAATCTGGTGGCTAACATTCGCCAGGCTGATTTAGGTGAGGACCGGGGCTGGATAATAGTTGACTTTGAGGGCAAAAAGAAAAATATTGATGACGGCATCGCCTGGGCGATTTCCAAGGGAGTACGGGTTGACCCCGCCGACGAGAGGACTGGGCTATAGCCGACGTGATTTTAGCCACCGGTTCTTCTGCTCAAGTCTTACCTGCTCATCAGTGGTCTGGTAATTTGCCCGGAAGTTGTCCCGGAAAGCCGGGAAAGTGCCCGCTATAATAGCCTCTCTTATCTCACGCATTAAACTACTGATGAAGCTCAGGTTGTGAATCGTCGCCAGCCGGTAAGCCAGGAGCTCGCTACAATTAAACAGGTGGTGCAGGTAAGCGGCTGAGAAATTCCGGCAGGTGTAGCAATTACAGTCAGGCACAAGCGGTTTCGCCATCCGGGCATAGGCCGCATTGCTAATATTGGCCCGCCCGGTGGGGGTAAAGAGGGCGCCATTGCGGGCAACACGCGTGGGCAGGGCACTGTCAAAGATATCTATTCCCTGCGCCACGCCCTCGACAATATCCTCCGGGGAGCCCATCCCCATCAGGTATCTCGGCTTATCGGCGGGCAGTAAAGCCACTGTCTCTTCTACCATGCTGAAGGTCACCTCTTTCGGTTCCCCCAGGCTGAGACCGCCAATGGCATAGCCGGGGAAGTCCAGCGAGGTAAGATACTCCGCCGACTGGCGCCGTAGCTCGGGAAAGACACCACCCTGGACAATAGCATAGAGCTTCTGGTCACGGCGTTGCTGTGCTTTCCGGCACCTCTCCGCCCAGTGATGGGTTCGGGTCATGGCTGACTGCATCTCGGCCAGGCTGCCCTGAGCGGGACACTCATCGAGAACCATAATAATATCGGCACCCAGACTCTCCTGAAACTGGATGGTCATCTCCGGGGTGATAAAGTGCTCGCTGCCATCAATATGAGAGCGGAATAAGACCCCTTCATCGCTGACCCGGCGCAGGGAGGCCAGGCTGAATAGCTGATAGCCGCCGCTATCGGTCAGCATTGCCCCCTCCCAGCCCATAAATTTATGTAAACCCCCCATCTCTTCAATTACTTCAATGCCCGGCCTGAGATAGAGGTGATAGGTGTTGGCCAGTATCATGCTTATTCCCAGCTCTTTTATTTCCGCCGGGGTCAGTGTCTTGACCGTTCCCTGGCTGCCCACCGGTAGAAATACCGGCGTCAGCACCCGGCCATGGGGCGTTGACAGTTCTCCGGCGCGGGCTTTACTTTGGGGGGAGGTCTTGCTTAAGCCGAAGTGTGGAACGCTTTCTTTCAATTTCTCAACTCTCGCCACCGGCTGGATTATAGCTGTGTTTCATCGAGATAAGCCTGCAGGATGACCGCCGCCGCCACTGCATCCTCCCCGGCTCTGTGGCTGGTCTTTTTGGTATCCCTCATCAGGCGTTTGGCAGACACCGTGGACAGGCGCTCGTCCCTGAACTCCAGGGGAATCTCAATATGGTGGCTAAGCCCTTCGGTAAAGGTCTTTACTTTTTCGGCCTGGCTGCCGATACTCCCGTCCATAGAGCGGGGTAGGCCGATAATAATCCTGCCGACCTGGTGCTGGCTGATAATCCGGGTAATGGCGGCGATATCGGCCGCTTCATCGGTGCGGTTAATAGTATCCAGCGGTGTCGCCAATATCCCATTCGGGTCACTGAGCGCTACCCCAATCCGCCTATCGCCAATATCAAGCCCCAGACAGCGCGTAACAACACCCCTTATGAGAAATACAGTTTTTCCATAATCTCCGGCACCTGCCGAAGAGCTTCATCTATCTTGCCTTTATCTTTGCCGCCGGCCTGGGCGATACCAGCCTTGCCCCCGCCGCCGCCCCCGGCGACTTTAGCCACCTGATTTACGATATCGCCGGCATTGTATCCCTTGGCCACCAAATCGGGGGTTACTGCCGCCAGGAAAATCGGCTTATTCTCATAGGCCGTACCCAGCACCACGATGGCACTGCCCAGCTTCTCCCGGAGCATATCGCTCATCTCCCGCAGTATCTCCATTCGGGTGGGGGGCAACTGGGCGGTCAATACCTTTACCCCCTTAACTACCTCCGCCTTGGTCAGCAAAGACTCAACTATTTTCTTGGATAGCTCTCTCTCCAGAGCCTGACTGCGCTTTTTCGCCATCTCCAGGGCACCAGCGGTGCCGGAAACCTTCTCAGCAACATTTTCCAGGGTGGCTTCGGTAACTTGGGCAATCTCCTGCAACTGGGCAAGCGCCTGCCCGATATAATCCTCCGCTCCCCTCCCCGTTACCGCCTCAATACGCCTCAGCCCGGCACCGATGCTGCTCTCGCTGATAATGTGAAAGAGACCAATCTCGCCGGTGGTCTCCACATGAGTGCCGCCGCAAAGCTCAGCGCTGATAACCGGCTCGCCAATCTTCATCACCCGCACTTTATCACCGTACTTTTCCTCAAAGAGGGCGATTGCCCCTTCGGCGAGCGCTTTCTTGTAGGCAAGCTCTTCGTCATATGCCTTGAGGTTCTGGCGAATTTTCTGGTTAACGATATGGTTGACCCTGTCTATTTCTTCTCTGCTCAGGGCTACCGGGTGGGAAAAGTCAAACCTGAGCCGCTGCGGGGCGACCAGTGAACCCTTCTGCTGGACATGCTCGCCCAGCACCTCGCGCAGGGCGGCCTGAAGCAGATGGGTGGCAGTATGGTTGCGGGCAATATCACGGCGGCGCTCGCCATCCACCTTGGCAATGGCTTCGTCGCCGGTATTAAAGCTGCCTTCGGTAACCCTGCCCTGGTGGACAACAATATCGGTGGGAATTCGAGCCGCATTGGCCACGGCAAAGCGAGCCGAACGGCTGGATATCTCGCCGCTGTCGCCTACCTGCCCCCCCATCTCGGCATAAAACGGGGTGGAGTCCAGAATCAGGCTGGCTTCCTGCCCCACCCCTACTGAATCCACCGATTTTCCGTCAACCAGGATGCCGATAATAATCGCTTTGTGTTCAAGAGTATGATAGCCAACAAAAGACGTTGCCTTTTTAAGTATTGTACCAGTCGCCTTTAGCTCTCCTTTTCCTCTCAAAGTGACTTCGCCTGTAAGAATTCTTTGGGCGGCTTTGGCTCTCTCCCGCTGCTTCTCCATTTCCTGCTCAAAGCCATCCACATCCACCGTAAAGCCACGCTCAGCGGCAATCTCGGCGGTTGAGGCTACCGGGAAACCATAGGTATCATAGAGCTTAAACGCCTTTTTGCCCGAGATTTTACTCTCCCCCTTGCTGGTAGCCCGGGACATGATATCATCCAATAATTCCAGACCGATGGTGAAGGTCTCGCTAAACCTGGTTTCCTCAGATTCAATGGTCTTGAGAATAAAGTCTTTTCTCTGTTTCAGCTCGGGGTAAATATGCTTCATCTGCCCGATGGTAACTTTGGCTACCTCGGCCAGAAACGGCTTATCCAGGCCCAATCTGCGCCCGAAGAACACCGCCCGCCTTAGCAGCCGGCGCAACACATAGCCCCGCCCCTCGTTGCTGGGGGTGACCCCATCCCCGATGAGAAAGGCTATCCCCCGACCGTGCTCAGCAATCACCCGCATGGCGTTGCCGATATCGCTGTCTGCCTGGTATTTCTTGCCGGCCAGCTCAGCGATATAATCCAGCAAGGAAACAAAGAGGTCAGTCTCGTAGACCGAGGTCTTGCCCTGCATTACCGCCGCCGTCCTCTCCAGCCCCATGCCGGTATCAATGTTGGGCCTGGGCAGAGGGGTGCGCTTGCCGGCTATATCCTGGTTATACTGCATAAATACCAGGTTCCATATCTCGGAAAAGCGGCCGCACGCACAGTTGGGGGCACAGGACGGCTTGCCGCAGCCGACCGCCTTCCCGAAGTCATAGTGAATCTCACTGCACGGCCCGCAGGGGCCGGAATCACCGGCCGGTCCCCAGAAGTTATCCTCTTCGCCGAAGCGCAGTATTCTCGACTCCGGGATTCCCTGCTTCCGCCAGAGGTGGAAAGCCTCGTCATCATCCAGAAAGATGGTTACCCATAGCCGTTCCGCGGGCAGACCCAGGCGCCGGGTAACGAACTCCCATCCCCACTCAACCGCCTCTGGCTTGAAATAATCACCGACACTGAAGTTGCCCAGCATCTCGAAAAAAGTGAGGTGGCTGGAGTCACCCACCGCTTCAATATCGGTAGTGCGAAAGCACTTCTGACAGGATGCCAGGCGGGGGTTGGGCGGCACCGCCTGGCCCAGGAAGTAGGGCTTGAACTGCACCATGCCGGCGGTGGTCAGGAGCAGTGTCGGGTCGCCCTTGGGCACCAGCGATGAGCTGGGAATTACCTTGTGCTTCTTCTCCACAAAAAAGTCGAGAAATGCCGACCTGATTTCGTCACTCGTCATAAGTTGCCTGTCCCGAATAAATAGAAAGTCACCTACGATTTTAGTTTAAGGCAGGCTGGCTGTCAATGAATAGCCCAGCCGCCAGAGTAAAACTAGAGGAGCTTGCGCAGGCTTTTGCGGAGCGCCTGGCCAATATCGGGATGCTTCAGCCCAAAAGCAACCGTTGCCTCCAGCCAGCCGAGGGGCGTGCCGGTATCATACCTCTCCCCCTCAAACTCATAGGCATAAACCAGCTGCTGCTCCAGCAGCCGCTGCAGGGCATCGGTAAGCTGAATCTCCCGGTTTTTACCGGGACTGGTAACGGCGAGGGCATCAAATATCTGCGGGGTAAGAATATACCGCCCCACCACCCCCAGATTAGAGGGGGCTTTTTCCGGTGCCGGCTTTTCCACCAAGCTCAATATCTGATATGTGCGCTCCGAGACCTCTTTGGGGGCAATGACGCCATACCTGGGGGCATCCTGGCTGTCAATACGCTGGACGGCGACAACGCTGGTCTTATACTGCTCGTAAACGGCTATCATCTGCTTCAGCGCCGGCACCCTGCCCTCGATAATGTCATCGGGCAGGAGGACGGCAAACGGCTCCCCGGCAATAACATCCCGGGCGGACAGGACAGCGTGACCAAGGCCGAGCTGCTCCTTCTGTCTGACATAGCAGACATTAATCAGGCTGGATAAATCCTGCAGTTTTTTGAGCAGCCTGGTCTCCCCCTTCTGCTCCAGAAAGTACTCCAGCTCAAAGGAACGGTCAAAGTAATCCTCAATGGCGTTCTTACCGAGAGAAGTGACCAGAATAATCTGCTCAATACCAGAGCTGACCGCCTCCTCCACCACATACTGGATTATTGGCTTATTCAGCAGCGGCAGCATCTCCTTGGGCTGGGACTTGGTAATCGGCAAAAACCGGGTTCCCCAGCCCCCCGCCGTAATCACCGCTTTGCGAATCTTCATCCCTGTCTCCATATCTTGAGTTAAATTGGGCACCTAAATATTACTTTATCGCCGCCAATTTGTCGAGCCTTCGGTTGACGCTGGCCCAGCGCCCTGTTACATTTAGCCTGTGGCTTACCTTTTTGACAACTTAGACCTGATTAAAAAGGCGCTCGGGCGGAGCCCCTTCGGGCTTATTACCGATGTGGACGGTACCATAAGCCCGACCGCCCCCACCCCGGCGCAGGCTGAGATCTCCCCACTCTGCCGCCAGTATCTCTCTATACTCAGCGAGAAGCTGGCTCTGGTGGCAGCAATCTCAGGGAGGCCTGCCCTTGAAGCCAAAAATATGCTCCAGATTGATAGGATGGTCTACATCGGCAATCACGGCCTGGAGCGATGGGCTGAGGGGCATACCGAACTGGTCGATGAGGCCAAAGAATACCCCAAAGTAATTAAGGCTGCGGTCAAGGAATTGAGCCGCTTGCTCGCCATTGACGGCATCAGCATAGAGGACAAGGGAGCCACCGCTACCATACACTATCGCCTTTGCCCTGAGCCGGAACTGGCTAAAGCGAAAATCCATGCGGCACTGAAAAGTTTAGCCCCGGCCAGGCACCTGCGCATTATGGAAGGCAAAATGGCGGTTAATTTGCTTCCCCCGGTAAGCCTGAATAAGGGGACTACGGTGCTGGCCTTAATCCGTGATTATCAATTGCGCGGCGCTATCTATCTCGGGGATGAATACACCGATATCGATGCCTTCCGGGCGATACACAATGTGCCTGGTGATTCGGTTTTTCAGGGTTTTGCCATTGGCGTCACCAGCCCGGAAATGCCGGAAGGGCTGGCCAGCGAAGCCGATTTTAGTCTGAACGGCGTAGCTGATGTGGAACGCTTCCTCCAGTGGTTATCCCGGAACGTTCCTGAATCAGGGTAACCATATCCCCCAGCAGGTTCCGGAGCCAGTTGGTCATATCCTCTTCTTCAATCGCCTGCTTAAGTTCAACGGCCCGCCTTCTCCTCTCGGCAAGGGGCATGGTCAGTGCGGTATATAAAGCCCGGGTCGTGCCCTCCAGGTCAGTCGGTGTCACCACCAGTGCACTTTGCCCCAGTTGCTCGCAGGCTCCCGCCCCCTCAGATAGTATCAGCACACCGTCGCGGCTATTGACGGTGGGGCCCTCTTTGGCGACCAGATTCATACCGTCAATGACCACATTTACCAGCAAAACATCATACAGGCGCATGCCGGCAATCGCCTGCACGTAGTTGTTCTCGTAGAATAAATCAATGGGGTGCCAGTTTTCCGTCCGGTATTTATTATTTATCGCCCCGATTATTTCCAGTGACTCCTCGGCATACCGCTGGTAAGTCTTGATATGGGTCCGGGTAGGCACCAGGAAGGTGATAAATTTTACCTTGCCCCGAAACTGAGGATACCGCTCCAGCAGGGCATCAAAGGCCCTAAAGCCCCGGATGATATTCTTGCTCGGCTCACACCTATCCACACGAATGATGGTCTGTTCCCCGCAGAGGCGAGACAGCTTTTCCTCATACTCCTGACACCTGACTGAAGCCACTATCTTCCTGAGGCCCAGAACATCAACCGATGTCGGGTAAGCCTTCACCATGACAACATGGTCATTTATGGTCACCGTCTGCTGCTTATAATTTATCTCCGCCCCCTCAATGAAGGTATGGCAACACTGCATAAAACTGAGCACATCACGCTGCGTCTGCAAGCCAACGATATCGGTGGTGCACAGGCTTTCGTGGATTGCCTGCCGCATAGAAGCGGGCAGTAGCTGCCAGTAGTGTGATGATGGCCACGGTATATGAATGAAGTGTTGAATTAACACATCCGGCAGCTGCCGACGAATACCGGCACTGGCTAAATAGAGATGATAGTCGTTCAGCATCACTATGGGCGGTGATTCACTCCGTTTTGCCTCGTCCACCACTGCCCGGGCAAAGGCCTGATTTACCGGGATATAGCCATTCTCCCAGGCATCGTGAACGGCATGGTCAATATTGGGAGTGCGCGGTGAGTTCCACATATAGTGCTGCAAAAACCAGAGCAGGGGGTTACAGAAGACACCGTAAAACTTATGATACGTATTTCGGGGATTTACCACAAAATGGAGATGCAATCCCTCGCCCAGCGGGGCCAGTCTAGCCCCCTCCTCCCTCACCCTTCGCGCCGCCTCCCGGTCCCCCTCACCCATAGCGCTGGCAATCCAGCAAATATCCATATACTTGCTTAGACCGGTCAGGGCGGTGACGACGCCACCGCTACCACGCTGGGCCTGAAGCTGTCCCTCCGGAGAAAACTGATACTCAATCGGTCCCCGATTGCTGGCTAGAATCAATCGCCGGCGTGACAAGCCTTCACTGCATAATTCTTCTAATCGGGCGGTGCTATTCTTTACCATCCCGCCTCCCTGCCAGTTTCGGCTCTTAAGAGGGGAAGTTAGCGATTTTAAGCGGCTTTATTTGTAACTATACTGAGGTTAGTTTAGAAGTCTAACACGCACCAGTGAGCCTGTCAAGTTCGGCAGCCTCAGTCTAGGCGGATACTTTCCTCGGCTGGCATAGCTCGGCAATCAGAATATTGAGGGCAAGCTCCGCACCATACTTCCCGGTCTTAATCGACAGGTCGGCCTCCAGCAATTTATGGTAGGCTTCCCGGAGCCGTTCTACGGGATAGCGCTCCGCCTGCGCCAGCGTTTTGCGCAGGGCAAAATCAGAAGTCAAGCCCAGCCGGCTCTGGATTTCGTCGTTGGTCTTCTTCTGCCTGACCAGCTCCCTTGCCCGCACCATCAGCCGCACCTGCCTGGTGAGCATGACCAGAAGATAGGCGGGCATGGCACCCGCCTGCAGTAACTGCTGCAGCGCCTGCTCGGCAACACTGGCTTTAAACTCAAGGATAGCATCAACCATGGTGAAAACACTGGTCTGCTGGGCATAACTGACCACTCTGGCCACATCCTCGGCCTCAATGCGGCGCCCGGCCGTAAATGAAACCAGCTTGCTGATTTCGCTGGCCATATGCCACAGGTTGCTGCCCACTCCTCTGGCTAACAGGTCTCGGGCCGGGGCAGATATACTGCCCCCTTCTTTAGCCACCCGCTGCTCAATCCACTGGCGTAGCTCGGGCTCTTTCCGTAGCGGGAAAGACCTCACCTCCGCCCCAGCGGAAATTTCCCGCAGGAGAGGGTTACGGCTAGTTGCGCCAGCATCGATTAAGACCAGTACCGTGCTTTCCGGTAGCTTATGAATACAGTCAGCGATTGACTTATATTGATTGGGCGGCTCCGGCGCCGGTGATGACTTCTTCTTTTTGCCCGGCTTGCTTTTGGGCTCAAAGCGCTCCAGCAGTCCGTGGACGATAACCAGGCGTTTCTCGGCCAGAAAAGGCATGGTCTCACAGACCGTAGCCAGCTCGTTCAGGGTTAGCTGCAGGCCATCCAGAATGGTGGTATTGGTTGCCAGCAGGCTCTGGTCGCCGATACCCCGCTTTATCTCCTCCAGCGACTGATTAAGGGAATAATCGTCCTCACCCAATAACAGATACAACAAGGCTGGTTGCTCTCTTCATCTTCTTTACCTTTGCCCCATTTTACCATACCGCCACTCCCGCCCATAACCGGGGCTTGATAATCCACCACCTATTGAGGAATAATCCGACAAAGAGTAAAATAAGTCTAAACTCTACCCGGCATTACCAAAAGGAGAGTCAAGATGACCGAAAAAACTGACGAAGCCAAAAATGAAGTAAACAAGCTGGTTGGTATTGCCAGTGACCTGGAACTCCCCTCGGATGTAAGAACCAAAGCTACCCAGCGGCTGGGTAATGTTGGCACCCACGATGCCCTGCTTGCCCTGCTCGGCCTGGCTGCCAAAGAGACGTTATCCAAAGGCGAGAGAGACCTTGCCCTCAAGTACTCCCGGAAAATAGTAAAGTCTGGTTACTAAAAGATGACCAATGAGTGTCAGTACTGGCATCATCGGACTGGCTAAAAGCGGCCGCACCACCGTTTTCAATGCGTTGACCAAAGGGAAGGCGGAGACCGGAAGTTACACCCAGGAAGGCGCCCCCCACATCGGTGTCACCAGAGTCCCGGAACCCCGCCTGAAACAGCTGGTCGATATGCTTCAACCCCAGAAGATAGTCCCCGCCGAAGTAACCTATGTTGATATCGGTGCTTCCGTCAAGGATTTAGCCAAAGGTAAGACCGGCAGCAGCCAGTGGCTCACCCAGCTCAGCAATGTTGATGCCCTGATTAATGTCGCCCGAGCCTTTACCGATGAAAGCATACCCCACATTGAAGGCAGCCTGGATGTAAAACGGGATATCGCCAGCATGAATCTGGAGCTTGCCTTCTCCGACCTGGCCATCATGGAGCGCCGGCTGGAGAGAATAGAAATAGCCCTCAAAAGCGCCAAACCACCGGAGCGCCAGCACCTTCTTTCGGAACAGGAAATGTTAGCCAGGCTCAAGGTCAGCCTGGAAAAAGACCTGCCGATTCGGGAGCTGGAGCTAACTGCCGAGGAAAATAAAACACTGGCTAACTATCAGTTTCTCACCGCCAAGCCGCTACTGAACGTGGTCAATATTGACGAAAACCAGCTATCAGAAGCGGGTCCTTTAGAGGCGGAACTGGGGGCGGAATACCAGCGACCGAAGTGCCGCCTGATTACCTTCTGCGGCAAGCTGGAAATGGAGCTGACCGAGCTGGAGAATAGCGAGGCGGAAGAACTGCGGGCCGGCTTCGGCATAACTGAATCGGGCATCGAACGCGTTATCAAGCTCTCCTATGAACTGCTGGGGCTAATCTCGTTTTTCAGCATCGTTTCCCATGAAGTCAGAGCCTGGTCAATCAGGCAGGGCACCGATGCCCTGAGAGCCGCCGGCAAGATCCACTCCGATATTGAACGGGGCTTTATTCGAGCCGAGGTAATCAGCTTTGGCGACCTGGCAAAGTGCGGCAACCTGGCTGAAGCCCGCAAGAAAGGGCTGGTCCGGCTGGAAGGCAAGAACTACATCGTCCAGGATGGCGATGTCATCACCTTCCTGTTTAATATCTAGCTTTAAGCCCTTATCTCTTCCTTCATGAATTTAATATAGGAAACGGCAAAGCACACCGCAGTGAGGGCAATCAGGCTGACCATATGCGGCCATACTAATATCAGACTCTGGCCCAGAGAGAGAGGGTTGGGTATTAGACGGGAGCCCCCACCACCCAGAATCTGAATCGTCTGTCCCAGTGTCCTGGCTCCCGGTACCAGGACGACCGATATTGCCTCCTGATAGAGCCTGACCGGAGAGGCCTGCAGAACGGCGCTCTGTACCCCCAGATTGCTGAGGTAAACCTCGGTGCTGGCTTCCTTCAGTGGCACCATAAAGTTGGCCATAATCCCAGCCAGCATCGGCATGAAAAAGAACAGAAATATCCACACCGCTATTGAGGCCAGGGCGGAAGTAGCCACCCGGCGGAAGAATATCGAGAACAGTATCGACAACCCCAGCCAGAAGGCTCCATAGAAAATAGTTACCACCAGGAAAAGCATGAGCCGGATAACCTCTTCTGAATTCGGCGGCACCCCAATCATGCGGAGCCCAGCTCCAGCCACCAGTAACACGATGCTGGTTACCATAATGGCGATGGTGGCCACCCCGGCCAGAAACTTACCGTTGATGACCGCATCCCGGTAGATTGGCTGGGACAGGAGGCGGCTCATCGTGCCGCTGTTTCTCTCCTCATTGATGGCATCAAAGCCGAGAGCGATGCCAACTATGGGCACGAAAAAGACCGCCATCATATTCAAAAACTGCAGCAGACCGGGTAAGGTCTCATCAGCGGTGGTAAAAAGCTTGAGGAAAATAAACTGGTTGCTTTCCGCCGCCTGGGCCAGTATGTTCTGACTATCTATATACAGGGTGAACACACCGGCCAACGCGACCATAGCAAACAATATCAGAAAGCGCCAGCTGGTAAAATCGTCAGCTAATTCTTTGCGAAAGACAGTCATCAACCCGCGCATATTAAACCTCGTGAAAGTACTTCATATATATGTCTTCTAAAGCGTAGCTCTTAATCTTCATCTCTATCAGTGAACCGTCAGCGGCGATAATTGCCCTGGCAATCTGTGGCCTCAGGTCCTGGGTGCAGCCCACCAGCAGCAAATCCCCCGACCTCTCCACCTCAACCACACCGTCAATCTTTTTGATACGGTCAACAATGTCCGCGGTGACTTCAGCCAGCTGAATTTCAGCCTTGAAGCGTCCGCTACCCAGAGCGTCCTTCATGAGCTGCTCCACCATGCCTTCCGCCAGCATTCGCCCCTTGCCGATAATGCCGACGCGGCGGCAGATGTGCTGAACCTGATTTAACTGATGGGAGGACATAATAATGGTCATATTGTGCTCTCGGGCTATTCTGCTAATCAGGTCAAGAATCTGGTTCACCCCTTCCGGGTCAATAGCAATGGTCGGCTCATCCAGGATGGCAACCTTGGGCATCTTCACCAGCATATCGGCGATGGCTAACCGCTGCTTCATCCCTCTCGAGAACTCGCCTACCTTCTGCTCAGCGGCGGTGGACAGGCCCACCGTGTCCAGCGACTCACCAACCCTATCCGGAATCAGCCACTCCGCCAGGTCATTCAGTCTGGCGGTATAGGCCAGGTTCTGGATCGCCGTCAGTTCCTCGTAAAAACCCACCTTTTCTGGAATATAGCCGGTAATCCGTTTCACCTTGAGCGGCTCTCTGGTGGAATTATAGCCGCAGACCCGCACTACTCCCGAAGTCGGCTCGGTCAGCCCGAGCAACATCAATATGGTGGTCGTCTTGCCGGCACCATTAGGGCCCAGAAAGCCGAAAATCTCCCCTTCCTCCACACGGAGGTTCAGCTTATCCACCACCGTGATGCCGTCATAAGCCTTGGTCAGGTCTACTGTTTCCACAACTAGCTGTTTACTCACTCGCTCATCGCCTGCCTAAACGCCGGAAAATCATGGCTAAACCAGCAATAACCGCCAGCACAATTAAAATGCCAACCCAACCCCAAATCGTCGGCGTCATTACGGTTACCCTCAGTTTCAACGGGTCGGCCGAGTATTCTTCACCGTCAGCAAACAGGCTAATGGCGTAATCACCGGCAATCACCTTGTCCGGCGGCTTTATGGTTACCGTTACTTCCTGGGCCAGCCCCGGCTCCAACGACTCCACCGGGTCGGGGTCAAAGGTTATCACCCAGCCTTCCAGTGTACCGGTGGAGAAACGGATGGTGTCCAGGACTATTGAGCCGGTGTTCTCCACCCGAACCGTCAGGGAATTATCCTTACCGGCGGTTACCTCGGTGTTCAGCCGGCCGGTAGGGGTGTAAAAATCAAACTGATACAGGGCGGTCACCACGGCAGTCAGCTCAACCGATTCATGAATATCAATATCGTCGGCGCTTATCTCAAAGGTTGCCTTGTATTCACCAGGCGCCGGTTTTTTGCCTTGGGGTGGAGTAAGCTTAACGAAAAGTGTTTCCACCGGGTATTGCTTCTCCGGGTCCGCCGGTTGTAACCCGATGCGGTCAGTCACCGCCACCTTTGTCCCCAGTCCGGCTTCGGTGACGACCTCCCACTTAGGCGGTCCGCTAACGGCAAGGTCAAAGTCCCTGAACTCATTGCCGTACCACCTCAGCTGAATTTGAAACTCAAACTTTTCCCCCGATTTTTCCCTCAACACGGGGTACTTGGCAATAACCTCAAGCCACTCTTCGGCGGCAGGCTCCTCCTGATTTGACGACAACACCAGAGCGCCATCACCGGCCTCCTGAGCCGCCAGTGCCACCTGGCCTCCGCCCAGGCTAACGAACATGCCCAAGCATAAAAATAAACCGAGAAAATAGTGAATTACGCGATACCTGCTCATTGATTCCCTCCGTTAACCAGTTTTGAACCCAAAAATGCTACTGTAAAAACCTCAGGGGCTAATCCTTATTTTAGACAAAATGGATAAAAAGTCAACTCTTGACCGGTTTTTCCATTTTTTACGAGGCGGGCTGCGGAGCCAGCCCATGGGCCGCCAGCAGGGGTTTATCATTCAGAATAATATTGGTAGCGCCATCTATGACTATCTGGCCGCGGTCAAGGATGACCGTCCGCGAGCATAAAGCCCGCACCAGTTCCAGGTCATGAGTGGCAACTATTTTGGTCATCGGCAGCCGGCGCAGCAGGCTTATTAAAGACCACTTGCTCCGCGGGTCAAGGTTACCGGACGGTTCATCAAGGGCCAGAATCTGCGGATTCATAGAGAGGACAGTGGCAATGGCAATCCGTTTTCTCTCCCCGATGCTGAGGTGATGGGAGGAGCGTTTCTCGTAGCCAGCCATGCCCACCCACTCCAGGGCTTTACTCACCGCCCGGTGCACCTCGGTTTCGGAATAGCCCATATTAATCGGGCCGAAGGCGACATCGTCAAAGACGGTCGGCGAGAACAACTGGTCATCCGGGTCTTGAAACACCAGCCCCACCCTGCTCCGCACCCAGCGCAGGTTTTTGTCGTTAACCGGCCGGTCGAATACCCTCACCGTGCCATTATTGTGCAGGATACCGTTCAGGTGAAGCAGCAAAGTGGACTTACCGGCACCATTGGGGCCGATAACAGCCACGCTTTCACCCTGACCGACCGTCAGGCTCAAACCGGATAGCGCCGGCTGACCATCGGGATAGGCAAAAGATAGATTATTAATCTTGATTACTTCGTTCAAATTGCCTCCGCTAAAACAAAAAGGTAAACAGGCTAATCAAAGTGAGCACCAGGATACCGCCGATGCCAAAGTAGGCATCGGCTACCCGGAAGCTCAAATGGTTCAGTGTCCGGATGTGTCCGTCAAAACCACGGGCGGCCATGGCCACATAAACCCGCTCCCCCCGCTCGTAACTGCGGATAAACAGGGTGCCAACCATGTTGCCGATGGTATTGACCTGCCACCGCCTGCCCCCGCCGAAATTACGGCTATCTCTCGCCTGTTTCATCCGCATCGCCTCATCCACCACGATAAAAAGATAGCGGTACATAAAAGAGAGTATCATGACCATCACCCGGGGCAGGCGCATTTTCTCCAGACCACGGAGCAGGTGGGGTAACTTGGTCGTTGAGGTCAGCCATATTAAGCTCAAGATAGAAAGCCAGGACTTGATAACAATATTGACCAGAACCTGAAGACCGCTATAGGTAACCGTTACCTGCCACAGCCACATATTGTAGCTGCCGGCTACCTCACCCTCTTTAAAAAAGGGAATAAAGAGAGCAATCAGCAACACAAAGGGCATGATTATCAGCGAGCGCTTTAAAACATAGCCGGCGGGTAACCTGCCCGCCAGAAGCAGACCCGCCATCAGCGCCGCGTAAAGCGTATAGACCAGCCAGCTATCCGGCGGCGTCAGCACCACCACCAGGATAAAGAGAAAGCTGATAACAAACTTGGTGCGCGGGTCGAGCCGGTGAATAAAGCTGTCCCGGTCGCTATACTGGTCCAGAAAACCGTGCTTCACTAAACCGTTTCCCTCCGCCTTGATACCAGCCGCCAGGCCAGACCATAGGCAATACCGAATAGAACAAGGGTGCCGACTATGCCGGCCAGTATGGTCGCCAGCGCCTCATTTTCCAAGCCGGGAAAGACATAGTCCGCAATAAGCGAAAAGGGTGCCGCCTGCGCCAGTTCAATAAAACCCTTATCCTCAGCCACCCGCTCCAGCCCGTCCGGTGCCGATGATGCCAGAGGGGCAAAGAAAGCTACTACCAGACAAAAAACTAAAGCGATTAGCCACCATTTTGATTTCATTTTTACCTCCTAAATACGCTGCAGCTGCATCAGGTCAGCCCGGGTCGCCAGCACCAGACTGAGCACGGCGGTGGTAATCAGCCCCTCACCGATGCCAATCAGGGCGTGAACACCAGCCATTGCCGGTAAGACCACACCAATTGGTGATGCGCCGGAGAAGGCCAATTCAAGGGCGCAGGCAATTGAAGCCAGAAAAACCGAGCTCCAGGCGCCAAAGGCACTGCCCACCAGCTTGCCTCTTCGGTTATCGCCCAGCAGTAAGGTGACCAGACGGTAGCCATAATAACCAGCAAAACTGGCGATAATACCCATGTTAAATATGTTGGCCCCCAGTGCCAGTAAGCCGCCATCCTGAAAGATGAGCGACTGGGCAATGAGCACGCAGCTCATTATCAGCACCGCCGCCCACGGTCCGAGCAGTATGGCGGCCAGAGCGGCGCCAATAACATGACCTGAGGTGCCACCGGCAACGGGGAAGTTGAGCATCTGAGCGGCAAAGATAAAGGCAGCCAGCACTCCCATCAGCGGCACCTGCTTTTCCCCCAGCTTTTTGTTAGCCACACGCACCGCATTGCCCACGCCACCCGCGGAGACAACATAGGTGGTAGCTACGGTGGTTATATTGAGAAAACCATCTGGAATATGCATTACCAACCTCCTTAATACAAGTTACTGCAACTGCAACCCATTGCAATAACTAGGTAAAAAATAAAGACTTTACGTCTTTACCCCGATTCTGGGCTATTTTACCACATCTGTTTTAATGATGCAATACTTTGCATAAGCAATAATTTGTAATAAATTAAAAATTACTGGCGGCACTTCTGGCAGAGGCCGAAAATACCCAGGTGCCTCAAATCGGCGGTAAACTGGTATTTCCGGAGCAGGATTTCCTTGAGGGGGGACAGCGTCGATTCCTCAAGGTCAATAATCGCCCCACACTGCTGGCAAATCAGGTGGTGATGGTGCCCCTTGGCGGCGGGGTGATACCTGACCCGGCCTCCCCCCATGTCAGTCTCGGTTACCAGACCGAGTCGCTTGAGCAAGTCCAGAGTGCGGTAAACGGTGGAGATATTGACATGGGGGTATTTAGCCACCACCTGGGCGTAGATTTCCTCAGCGCTGATATGCCCGTCACTATTCTCAATGGCGGCTAAAACCAGCATTCGCTGTGGCGTTAGCCGATAGCCCAGTTCGGCTAAGCGGCTAACCATATCCCTTGGCTTATTCATCTGACCTTCACCCACTAAAAACTGGTTACATTATAGCAAAGACGTCTAGGTTCGTCCAAATTCTCTCTTTAACTGCTCTGAACTGAGGCGAATCACGGTCGGGCGACCATGGGGACAGGTCCGGGGCGAAGTGACCTGCTCCAGCTGCCGCAGCAACTCGCGCATTTCGTCATCGGTCAATATCTGCCCCGCCCTTACCGCACCGTGGCAGGCCATAGATATCGCCAGGCTTTCCTGCCAGTCCCCCCTCCCCTCCCCACTGAGCGAGTCCATCAGTTCCCGCAGCACGGCGGCCCAGTCCTTATCATTGAGCAGTGCGGGCACCGCCCGCACCAGAAAGGTCCGCTCACCGAAGGGCTCAATGGTGAAACCGAATTCACCAAGCCCGGCGTAGTGCGATTTCAGCACCTCGTTCTGCCCCGGGCTGACCTCGATTGTTACCGGCTCAAGGAGCCCCTGGACCTCTATCCGGGCAGGCTGGTATTTAATCCGCTCAAAAAGAATACGCTCGTGGGCGGCATGCTGGTCAACAAGATATAACCCGTCCGGGCCCTCGGCGATAATGTAGCTACTGAATAGCTGCCCCAGGACGCGCAGCACCGGCAGCGCGGCAGTCGGCGCATAACCTCCCGCTGCCGGAGCGGCAGCCCCGTCTTTAACTTCTTCTGCTGCCCACAACTCCGGCCCGGAAACCGCAGCACCGTAGCCGGCAGCTATCTCCTCCATCTTGGGCACCGGTGCCTGCTCGATTAAAGCGCGCCGCACTGCCCTCTGGACAGCACTAAAAACAAGGTCACCCCTGATGAATTTTACCGCCGTCTTGGTCGGATGAACATTAACATCCAGCTCCTCAGGCGGGAGGGCAATATTGATAACCGCTATCGGGTGTCTGCCTACCATCAACAGACCGTGATAGGCTTCCTCTACCGCCCGGTTCAGCAGGCAGCTGTTTATCCAGCGGCGGTTAACGAAAAAGCTGAGATAGCCCCGGCTGGAACGGCTCACCGAAGGGGCACTCGTCATGCCGAGCACCTGGACCTGGCGGTCGCCTCCCCACCCGGCTTCCCCGCTGACAACCTCCAGCATCTGCCGGGCGACCTCCGGGCCATAGACCGAAATAATGCTATCAATGAGGCGGCAGGTGCCGGCGGTTCTGAGGGCTACCCGGCCATCAATAGACAGGCTGAACCTGATTTCGGGGAAGGCAAGGGCATACTGACTCAAGACGCTGGCGATATGGCCGTTTTCGGTCGCTGCCGTCTTGAGGAATTTCAGCCGGGCCGGCACCTGACGGAACAGGTTGCGCACCGTAACCGTTGTCCCCCGGGAGCGCCCCTGGCTTTCCCGCTTGACCACGGCGCCATCCCTGACGCTGATATAACTGCCGGGCGCCTCGCCGGCGGCAGCGGTAACCATATCCACCTGAGCCACGGCGGCAATGCTGGGCAGTGCCTCACCGCGAAAGCCGAGGCTGGCAACAGATGTCAAGTCCTCAAAAGCGTTTATCTTGCTGGTAGCGTACCGGCTAAAGGCAAGCTCCACTTCCCCGGCGGGAATGCCCACCCCGTCATCGATTACCCGAATCTGGCTCAGCCCACCACCCCTGACCTCAACCGAAATTTGAGTTGCCGCCGCATCCAGCGAATTCTCCACCAGCTCCTTGACCACCGAAGCCGGGCGCTCCACCACCTCACCGGCGGCAATTCGGGAGACTACCTTGGGGTCCAAGACTCTAATCGGCATGCCAGTAGTAACTATACACGGTAAGACCGATTTATGGCAAAGGGTAAATTGACACTGGGCTTCAGGGTGAGTAAAATCAAGCCAAGCACAGCCAGCTAATGGCTCAGGATATCAGGAGTACCCGAGTTGAAAGCAGTTATCTTAGCCGCCGGGGAAGGCAACCGGATGCGCCCTCTCACCTACACCCGACCCAAGGTAATGCTGCCTATCGCCAACAAGCCCATTCTGGAGCACCTGCTCCTTGAAGCCAGGCAGGCCGGAATCAAAGAGTTTATCCTGGTTACCGGCTACCACGATGAACAGGTGCGGGGCTACTTTGGCGACGGTGCCAAATGGGGGGTAAATATTGACTACTGCCGCCAGCGGCGGCAACTGGGCACGGCTGATGCCCTAAAACTGGTCAAGGGCCTAATTAACGGCAACTTTCTGTTGATGAACGGGGACATTATCGTCAGCCAGGAAGATATCAAAAAGCTGGCTCACAAGCGCGATAATACCATGAGTATTGTCGAGGTCAAAGATACCCGGAACCTGGGGGTGGTGGCGGTAAAGCAAGCCAGAGTGGTCGGCATCTATGAAAAAACGGAAAAGCCCCCCTCCCACCTGGCCAATGCCGGTTTATATCTCTTCACCCCCGATATATTCAAGGCAATATCCGGCACCGAAAAATCACCGCGGGGGGAGTATGAGATAACCGCTTCCCTGCAGCTACTGATAGACAAGGGGAAT
>CAZMTT010000006.1:0-40860 GCA_964569555.1 uncultured Dehalococcoidales bacterium
GCGCCTCCTTTGCACGGAGGAGGTCAGGGGTTCGAGTCCCCTCAGCTCCACCATATTTTTATTTCACCATCGCCCGGGCATCAACCACCCAGTAGCCTTCGCCTCTGGGCATCACCTTGACCGGGTTCAGGTCAAGCTCGGCAATCTCGGGGATATCCTCCACCAGTGCCGAGAAGCGGAGCAGCAGGTCTTCCAGAGCCGGGGTGTCGGTGGGGGGCAAGTCCCGGAATCCCTCGAGAAGCTTGGCCATCTTGACCGAGCCAATCAGTGACCTGGCATCCAGATCGGTGAGGGGATGCAGTCTCACTGCGATGTCCTTGAGCAGCTCGGCGTAGATGCCACCGAGCCCGAACATAATGAGCGGTCCGAAGGACGGGTCCTGGGTGACGCCGACGATGACTTCGGTGCCTTCCCTTATCATCTTCTGCACGATTACCCCGTCCATCTCACCCTCACGGCCAAGCCTGGTAAGCCTGGCTTTAATATTATTAAAAGCCTTTTTTACTTCGTTTTCTGATTCAAGGTCAAGGATAACCCCGCCGACATCGGTCTTGTGCACGATAGTGGGCGAGTTAAGCTTAACCACCACCGGAAAGCCCATTTTTGAGGCGTGAGCGGCGGCCTCGGCCGGTGTCCGGGCAAGTAAGGTCGGCACCGAGCGTATCCCGTAGCTGTCCAGCAGGCCGAAGATATCATCAGGCGGCAGCCAGAGTGGTCTCCGGGTGTTCTGCGTCATCGCCTTGGCCATTATCTTCCGTGCCCTCTCCCGCTTGATACCGTGAATTTTGGGGATGGTGCCCTTCGGTTGCCGGACTATTTCATGGTAGTGGACGGCTTTAGCCAGTGCCGAGACGGCGTCTTCCGGGAAAAGATAGCTGGGCACCGATTTCCCCGCCGCACCCAGCTTCCCCGGTATACCTTTCTGTCCCATAAAACAGGCCACCAGTGGCTTGTCCTGCCGCCGGAAGGCGGGGTTGGCCCGCCTGATGGCGTCTGCCATCGCCTTGGGGTCGGTAACGATAGGCGGGATGAATATGGTCAGCACGCAGTCACTATCCTGGTCTTTGGCCAGTATTTTCAGCACCCCCTCAAATTCATCAGCGCCGGCGCCGGCGGTGAGGTCAAGGGGGTTATTCAGCTTAATATCGCGCTTGATAAAGGTTTTAAGCCTCTCTTTTGTCTCCGGGGAGAATTTGGGCAGCACCAGGCCGTGATGCTCTGAGGCATCGGCGGCAATTATGCCCGGCCCGCCGCCGTTGGTGACGATTACCAGCCTTTTCCCCTTGGGTATGGGCTGGTTGGAAAGCAGGGTAGCCAGGTTGAAGAGCTCCTCTACTGAGTTCACCCGGATGATGCCGGCCTGGTGGAAAAGGGCGTCGGAGACTATCTCCGGCGTGGCCAAGGCGCCGGTGTGGGACGATGCCGCCCGTGAGCCCGCCGAGCTGCGGCCACCCTTTACGGCCACAATCGGCTTTTTCGCGGAGACCCGCCGGGCGAGGCGGCTGAACTTTTTGGGATTACCGAAAGATTCCAGGTAGAGGAGGATAACTTTGGTCGCCTGGTCTTGCTCCCAGTACTGCAGCAGGTCATTGGAGGAGATGTCGGCGCGGTTACCGGCACTGACAAAGGTGGAGATACCCATGTTAAGGTTCTGGGCATGTTCCAGAATAACCAGCCCCATTGCCCCGCTCTGGGAGAGCAGGGCAATGTTACCCCGTGGTGGGTAGATGCGGGAAAAAGTAGCGTTCAGGTTTACCGCAGGGTCGGTATTGATAACCCCCATGCAGTTGGGGCCGACCAGGCGCATGCCGTGTCCCAGGGCAATAGCTCTCAGTTCTTTTTCCCGGGCGGCGCCTTCAGCTCCCCGCTCTTTAAAGCCGTCAGAAATAACGATTAAAGCGGGTACCCCCTTGTGCCCGCATTCATCAGCTACTTTGGCTACCAGTGGCGCCGGCACCACAATAACCGCCAGGTCAACCTCACCGGGCACATCAAGGATAGAAGGGTAGGCTTTGACCGACATTATGGCTCTGGCGTTGGGGTTCACCGGATAAATAACGCCGCTAAACTTGGCCTGGAGCAGAGATTGAAAGATGAGTTGCCCGATGGTGCCCGCTTTTCGGGAGGCGCCGATGACAGCTACCGAGCGCGGGCGTAGCACGGAGCGAAGCGAAGCCAGTGTTGAGATACGCGCTCGCGCCGCTTCTTTGCGGCGAACTCTCCTGGTGCGGGCAATGGGAAAGCTGACATGATACACACCTGCCTCAAGCTTGCTGGTAATGTGGAAGCCGTAATTTCGAAAGACCTTCATCATTGGCTTGTTCTCGGCTAACACGTCGGCTTCGAAGGTATCGATGCCATGTTTACGGGCAGCATTAGCCAGCCGCTCGATCAGTTTGGTGCCGATGCCTTTTTCCTGATAGGCGTCGGCAATGGACAGGGCTAACTCAGCGGATTGCTTGTTGGGTAATCGGTAATAGCGCCCGACAGCGACAATTTCGCTTCGTTTGGCTTTAAGCACTTTAGCCACCAGGGCAAAGGTATTTTGGTAGTCAATGGTGCAGAACCGAGCCGCATCCTCTTCGGTCATTTCTTTGGCAAAATAGTGAAAGCTCAGATATCGGCTGTGGGGGCTGAGCTTATTGATAAAGGCAAGCCAGTCCTTGGTGTCCTCTCTCTTGAGCGGCCTTAGCCGAATCCTGGAGCCGTCTCTGAGCAGCACTTCAGTTTCATGTTTTTTGGGGTAAGTAGTCACACTTTCAGTTGACATCGCTTCAAATCCATCGGCTTATCAAATTCAGGGGCAATGCCCCTACATAAATACTAACAGGATAGTCTGGGGCTATCAAGCAAGCCAGAGTTTGACATTCCCGATAGACTCTGATTAATATTTTCGGGCAGCCGGCAAAAACCGGTAGTTCGCTGTTGGAGGTGGGAAATGGCTGAGCCAAAAGTGGCTATCTACTCCACGCCTACCTGTCCCCACTGCAAGAGAGCCAAGGAGTACCTTACCGGGAAGGGGATTGCCTACGTTGACCACAATGTGGCTGAAGACAGGGAAAAAGCCCAGGAGATGATACAGAAGTCGGGGCAGATGGGCGTGCCGGTTATCGTCATCGGTGATGAGATTGTGGTCGGCTTCAATCAGCCGGTGCTGGATAAGCTGTTATCCCGGTAACCCCACCGGATTAAGTCAGGCAAAGTCCGCGCTGCCGCCTTCGCTTTCCCCTCCCCGGCGCAGGTATTTTTCCGGGTTCTGGTCAAAGGCTTGCTTACAGCCCCGGGAACAGAAGTAGTACTTCTTGCCATCATATTCCGAGGTCGCGGCTGCCTTCTTCTCGTCTACTTCCATCTTACAAACCGGGTCAATTGCCATGATGACACCTCCTTTATTTATTATTTAGCTGGGCTAAAGCTGCGGAGACGGAGTGAGTTGAACACCACCGTCAGGGAGCTCACTGCCATCGCCGCGGCCGCCAGAATCGGGTTCAAGAAGCCATATTTACCCAGCACGAAGCTGAGTCCGGCGGGAACACCGCTTTGCCCGAAGGCAAGGTAAAGCACCCCGGCCGCCACCGGGATGAGAGCCGTATTATAGGCGAAAGCCCAGAATAAATTCTGTTTTATCGTTCTCATGGTGCGCTTGCTCAGCGATACCGCGGTGGCGATGGCGGTCAAATCACCGCTAATCAGGGTAATATCACCGGTCTCCATGGCGACATCGGTGCCGGTGCCGATGGCAATGCCGATATCCGCCTGGGCTAGCGCCGGGGCATCATTTATGCCATCCCCCACCATGGCGACGACTTTGCCTTTACCCTGAAGCTTCTTGACCTCCTGAGCCTTGTGTTCGGGCAGTACCTCGGCCAGGACACGGTCAATGCCTGCCTCCCGGGCAATCGCCTCGGCGGTGCGCCGGTTGTCGCCGGTGAGCATGCCCACTTCGATGCCCATTCGGTGCAATGCGTTGAGGGCTTCTCTGGCGTTGGCTTTGAGGGTATCGGCCAGGGCGATGATGCCCACCACTTGGCGGTCCCAGCCGAGGAACATCACCGTCTTGCCCTCGTCCCGCAGGCGCTCGGCTTCTTTGGCCATGCCATTAAGGGCAAGCCCTTTACTCTCCATTAATCTCAGGTTGCCCAGAACAAGCGGCTTCTTTTTGACCGAAGCCTCGATACCGTGTCCCGGGATGGCATTAAAACCAGAGACGGGATAAAGCTTTAGCTTCTTCGCTGAGGCTGCCCTGACGATGGCTTCCCCCAGCGGGTGCTCCGAGCCTCGTTCTGCCGAGGCAGCCAGTTTAAGCACCTCTTCCTGAGATATTGACGTTGCGGCGACAATATCGGTCACCTCCGGCTCGCCCTGGGTCAGCGTGCCGGTCTTGTCCAGCAGCACGGTATTTATCTGGTGAGACCGCTCCAGTGCCTCGGCATCGCGGATGAGAATGCCATATTCGGCACCCTTGCCGGTGCCGACCATAATTGCGGTGGGCGTGGCCAGCCCCAGGGCGCAGGGGCAGGCGATGATAAGCACGGCAATAAAATTGAGCAGGGCGAAGGTGAGGCTAGGGGCAGGCCCCACCAGGTACCAGATAATAAAAGTAACCGTGGCAATACCAATCACGGTGGGCACAAAGTAGCTGGCGATAATATCCGCCAGGCGCTGGATGGGCGCCTTGCTCCCCTGGGCTTCTTCCACCAGCCGGATAATCCGCGCCAGTGTGGTATCTTTGCCCACTTTGGTGGCCTCAAAGCGGAAGCTGCCGGTCTTATTGATGGTGGCGCCGATAACCTCGTCACCGGTCTTTTTCTCCACCGGGATGCTCTCCCCGGTAATCATTGATTCATCAATGGTGGAGTGCCCGCGGCGGACTACGCCGTCCACCGGCACCCGCTCGCCCGGCCTGACCAGAATAAGGTCACCGACCTGGACATCCTCAATCGGGATTTCGGCTTCTTCGCCGTTGCGGATGACCAGAGCCGTCCTGGGCTGCATGCCGATGAGCTTCTTGATTGCCTCTGAGGTCTGTCCCTTGGCTCTGGCCTCAAAGAAGCGGCCGAGCAGAATGAGGGTGATAATCATGGCTGAGGTATCAAAGTAAAGATGGGCTTCCAGCCCACCGGCGGTAAAAAGCCGGGGGAATAGAACGGCAATCATGCTGTAGAGGTAGGCGGCTGAGGTGCCGACGGCAATCAGGGTATTCATGTCGGCGGTGCGGTGTTTGAGGGCGCCCCAGGCGCCCCGGTAGAAGCGCCAGCCCGCCCAGAACTGCACCGGCGTGGCCAGTGCCCAGAGCAGGTAGGGCTTCCCGCTGAAAGAGGGGACAAACATGGAAAGGGCAAAAATCGGTACCGCCAGAGCCGCGGCCAGAACCAGCCTTCTTCTCAAGCGTCCCGTCTCGCGCCGGGTAGCGGTAGCCACGTCTTCCAGTGTCTCCGCCTCGGCGCCAAGCTCATAGCCGGCTTCTCTCACCGCCCGCCTCAGCTCGGCAATATCAGTCCCCTCAAGATACTCGACGGTGGCTTTCTCGGAAGCCAGATTGACATCGGCTGAAATTACCCCGGGGGCGCTCTTTAGTGCCTCTTCCACGCGGGCGACACATGAGGCGCAGGTCATCCCGCCCACCGGGAAGATGGATTTCCTGGTCGCCGTTGCGTAGCCCAGCTCGGCGATGGTGCGCTTGATTTTGGCCAGGCTTACCATACGGGGGTCATACTCTACCGCCGCCTTTTCCGAGGCAAAGCTGACCTTGGCCTGGTCGACGCCCAGCGTATCCGCCAGCCCCTTCTCAATGGTGGCGGCACAGGTGGTGCAGGTCATACCGGTGATGTGGATATGGGCCTTCTCTGATTTCCGGGAGCTTGATTTCTGAGCCATTTCCCCTCCAGCTATGACCTATTTTAAATAATCAGTTTTCAATACTCATATGACCTATATCACAGTCCGGGTAATTACGGGAGAGGGTTGGGGGTAAGCTTACTTCAGGGTAATCTTGCCTTTGGGCTCAGTGACTGCTTCACCGATGATGGCGGCGTCAGTCACGCCGGCCTGGTGCAGCCGGCGCAGCATTAGCTCGGCTCTGGCCGGATCCAGGGAGATGAGCAGACCCCCCGAGGTCTGGGCATCAAACAGAATGTCGCCCATATATTGCGGCATGTCTCTGGGGAATTTTACTTTACATGAGTAGTAGTCCTGGTTGCGGAAGAGCCCGGCGGGGCATAGCCCCTGCTGGGCGAACTCGATTACCTCGGTAAAATAGGGGATTGAGTCCAGATTGAATTCCAGGCCTACCTGGCTGGCCTTGGCCAACTGCGCCGAGTGGCCTAGAAAGCCGAAGCCGGTGATATCGGTACAGGCATGAACCCCTATTTCGGACATCAGTTCGGCGGCTTTTTTATTCAGGGTGGCCATATAATTAGTTACCTTCTGGGCAAGCTCATCAGTCACCATGCCCGCTTTCAGGGCGGTATTGATAATGCCGGTGCCCAGCGGTTTGGTAAGCAGTAGCTTATCTCCGGCTACGGCGCCGGCGTTGGTGATTAATCTGTCGGGGTGGACGGTGCCGGTAACGGACAGACCGTATTTCAGCTCGGTGTCGTCAATGCTGTGGCCGCCAAGCAGAATTACCCCCGCCTCGTTCATTTTGGCGATGCCGCCCCTCAGGATGCTCTCCAGAACAGAGATGTCCATCGAGTTTATCGGGAAGCAGACCAGGTTCAGGGCAGTCAGCGGCTTACCGCCCATAGCGTAGACATCGCTCAGGGCGTTGGCGACGGCAATCTGCCCGAAGGCGTAGGGGTCGTCAACTATGGGCGTGAAGAAGTCGACGGTCTGGATAATCGCTAGGTCGTCCGATAGCTTGTAGACACCGGCGTCGTCCAGGTTCTCCATGCCTCGAATTACCTTCGGGTCGGAGATTAGGGGCAGTCCGCCCAGAGCACCAAAGAGGTCACCCGGACCTATCTTGGAAGCTCAACCGGCGCCACGGACACTTTCGGTTAAACGTGGGTCTTTCTTTCTTTCCATCTGACTCCTCGATTGGTAAATCAGCCTGGTCTTGTCTGCTATTTTAGCATTGACCAGATAATTAAAGCAAAAACTTTGAAATTGAGGCTGGATATAGTAGAATACGGGCGATGAGTAGCGAGTTTCGTCATCTGCCCAGTGTGGACCGGTTGCTTTCTGACCGGCGGATTAAACGGCTCAGCCAGACCTACTCGCATACCCTGCTGGTGGACCTGGTCAGAAAGCAACTTGAAGATGCCCGTCAGGCTATCTCAACCGGCAGTCCCTGTCCCGCTCTTGATGAAATAGTGGCCGCAGTTTCGGCGCAGCTCAATTTTCTGGAGAGTCCCAGCCTGCATCCGGTGGTCAACGCCACCGGGGTAATACTGCACACCAATCTCGGCCGGGCTCTGCTGAGCCAGGAAGCGATATCCGCCATGGACGCCGTTGCCTCCGGCTACTGCAATCTGGAGTATGACCTGGACAGCGGCCGGCGGGGTTCCCGCCAGGTCCACGTCGAGCCGATTCTGTGCCAGCTGAGCGGCGCCGAGGCTGCACTGGTGGTGAACAATAATGCCGCCGGCGTTCTTTTAGCCCTGACCGCACTGGCCAGAAGGAAAGAGGTCATCGTCTCGCGGGGTCAGGCGGTGGAAATCGGGGGCAGCTTCCGTATTCCGGATGTAATGCGCCAGAGCGGGGCGAAGCTGATTGAAGTCGGCACCACCAATTGTACCTACATTGCTGATTACGAACAGGCGTTGAGCCCGCGCACCGCCGCCCTGATGCGGGTTCATGCCAGCAACTTCCGCCAGGTCGGGTTTATTCACCAGGTAAGCCTGGAGGAGCTGATAGACCTGGGCAAACGCAGCGACGTTCCCGTTTTTGACGACCTGGGCAGCGGCTGCTTCCTGGACACGGTTGCTTTCGGGCTTGAGGCGGAGCCGATGGTCCCGCAGAGCGTCAGCGCCGGTGCCGCGCTTGCCCTCTTTTCCGGAGATAAGCTGGTCGGTGGTCCTCAGGCCGGGATTATCATCGGCCGCCAAGAGTATGTGGCTAAATTGCGGAGACACCCGCTGGCGCGGGCGGTGCGCATTGACAAGATAAGATTAGCCGGTATGGTGGCTACCCTGATTCACTACCTGAAGGGTGAGGCGCTGACCAAAATCCCGGTATGGCGGATGGTTTCAGCCCCCATAACCGAAATTGACCGGCGCGCCCATCTCTGGGCACAGGCTCTGGGTAGTTTGGCACAGGTAATAGATGGAGAAACGATGATTGGCGGTGGCAGCCTGCCCGGCGGCACGTTGCCGACCAGACTGGTCGCCATTGGCGGCCAAAGCAAGAGCCCGGGTCGGGCGCAGGGTTTAGCCCAGAAGCTGCGTTTGCAGAAGGTGCCCGTCATCGGGCGCATCAATGAGGATATTTTGCTCCTTGACCCCCGCACCGTGCTTCCGGAGGAAGATAAAATTGTGCTGGGGGCGCTTCGGGATTTAGCCGCTGGATTGAAGTAAGGCAGGGCTATGTTTGTTCTGGGTACGGCCGGGCATATTGACCACGGTAAGTCAGTCCTGGTGCACGCCTTAACCGGGATAGACCCCGACCGGCTGGCTGAGGAGAAAGAGCGGGGCATGACCATTGACCTCGGCTTTGCCTGGCTGAAGCTGCCCAGCGGCCGGGAGGTGGGTATCGTCGATGTCCCCGGGCACGAGCGTTTCGTCAAGAACATGCTGGCCGGGGTGGGGGGTATTGACCTTGCCCTGCTGGTTATCGCCGCCAATGAAGGCATTATGCCCCAGACCAGGGAGCACCTGGCCATTATCGACCTGCTCGGCATCGCCAGAGGCGTGGTCGCCATCACCAAGAAAGACCTGGTGGATGATGAAACGCTGGCCGTGGTCAGGATGGAGACCGAGGAACTGCTCAAGCCGACCACCCTCGCCCAGGCCCCCATTATAGCCGTTTCGGCGGTAAGCAAAGAAGGACTGGACGAGCTCATCTCCGCCATTGACGGGCTGCTCGGTTCCGCCACACCGAGAGAAGACCTGGGGCGGGCCAGACTGCCCGTAGACCGCGTCTTTACCATGGCGGGCTCGGGCACGGTAGTTACCGGGACATTAATCGACGGCTCACTCAGTGTCGGCGAGGAAGTCGAGATTGTCCCGTCGGGATTGAAATCACGCCTGCGGGGGCTGCAGACGCACAAGACCCGCATTGAGGTTGCCCACCCCGGTAGCCGGGTGGCGGCCAATCTGGTCGGACTCAATACCGCCCAGCTGAAGCGGGGCGATGTACTTACCCATCCCGGCTGGCTGAAGCCGGCCACCCTGCTCAGTGCCCGGCTGCGCCTGCTCGCCTATCTTCACCGCCCCCTGCGCCATAATACCAGTGTCAGCTTTCATACCGGCTCGGCGGAGGCAATGGCTAAACTGCGCCTGCTGGAGGCAGACGAAGTCAAGCCGGGAGAGGCTACCTGGGTGCAGCTATCACTGGACAGGCCGCTGGCGGTGGTGAGCGGCGACCATTTCATTATCCGCTCCACTGAAGAGACCCTGGGGGGCGGGCGGGTAGTTGAAGCTCACGCCAAGCGGCTGCGCCGCTACCGCCCGGAGGTAATTCAGAGCCTGAGGGTCAGGCAGGAAGGCAGCCCCGAAGAGGTTATCCTGGCGTTGCTGGCGGCAAAGCCAAAATGGGAGCTGTCCACTCTCTTGGCCCAGAGTAATCTGCCCGTCGCGGAAGCTCAATCGGTCATCGAGGCTTTAGTAAAGCAGGGCAGGGTGGTGGGGATGGGTCAGGGGGAAGCCCGGCTTCTTTTCACCAAGTCGGGCTGGGAGAGTATGGCACAGCAGGCGGTGTGCCTGGTCCAGGACTATCACCAGAGGTTCCCGGCTCGGGCCGGTATACCCAGGGTGGAGCTGAGCAACAAGCTGGGCGCCGGGGCAAATTCCCCGCTTATTCTGTCCCGGCTCATTGATGAAGGGGTCCTGATTGCCGAAAAGCTGACGGTCCGCCTGCCCACGCACCATGTTCAGCTTAATGCCGGGCAGCAGGCCAAGATAGATGCCTTTCTCAAGTCCCTGGCGCAGAGTCCGTATGCACCGCCGAGTGAGCTTATCCCGGAAGCCGATTTGCTCAAGCTGCTGGTTCAGCGTGGTGAGGTGGTCAGGGTGAGTGACAGCGTCGTGCTGGCGGCTTCAGCCTATGACGAAATGGTAGCTAAAGTTACGGCCCACATTAAGAGTCAGGGCAAGATAACCCTGGCTGAGGTGCGGGATATGTTTGGCACCAGCCGCAAATACGCCCAGGCTTTTCTGGAGTATCTGGACAGCAAAAAAATAACCCGCCGCGTTGGTGACGAGCGGGTCCTCTACTAGAGAATAAAGCTTTAACCTTCCCCCAGGGTGGTTATGGTGGTACACTCCTGACTGATAAGTGAAGGATGGTGAGAAATGGAATATTGGCTTGATAAATGGATAGCAGGTCAGACCGAAAGGAAAGCACCGAAACGGGAGGTGGTAGAGGCTAAACTTGAAAATCAAGATGGGCGTTGCATGTATTGTGGCCATAAACTAAACAGGGGAAACATGGAGGCAGACCATAAAAAATCATTAAAAAACGGAGGCTCCTCCACCGCGCCCGCCAACATCCAGTTAGTGTGCAGACCTTGCAATAGACTTAAGAGCACAATGAACGATAAGCCTTTCAGACGTATGTATGAACTTGACCTTGATGCTAAAGTGCCTCCTGCTAGAGCAATTCCATATAGCTATTTTGACAAAATAAAAGCAAGCAAGCCGAAAGTCAAAAGGAAAGACCCATACAATGGTTATTAATGTTTTTAAATAGCTAAGTGCTAATAGAGAAAAGATAGGCTAGATTACTTCTTAAGATAAGTTGAACATTTTGGCTAAGTGTGTATGGCATGTTTCAAAGGGTCATTTTATTATATTATAAATAAAAAGGCAGATAGGAGGTTAAGATGATTCTTCAAATTGTGGTGGGCAGCGTTGCCCTAGTTGTTAGTATAGTCGCTGTAATTATGATGATAGTGCTCTATAGAAGAACAACCAAATTAATCAACTCTGGCAATGACATATTGTGGTATTTAACCAATCTAGTTCCAAATACAGCACCCGACCCTGAAACAGTGAGAAGGCTAATAGATGACTATCAAAAAAACGGGGAATGGCGAGGCAGGATATTTCGACATGATGATAAATATAGCATTGCTTTTGATATGTCTTTAACTGAAACAATAAAGATAGGAGAAAACGTGGTAGTAGTGAAAAAGAAAGTAGAAAAATGAATGAATCTAATAGCAACTCCACTTTGTCAATTGTTGCATCCTACAAGCAGGTTAGTCCATCATAAATAGTTTTATACTATGATAAAACTTCAAGCTATCCTCAAACTTTGCTGATCTAGTGTATCTCAGTATCATGGCGAGGGATTCTCAGCGCCCCAGTCTCTAAAGTGGCTCTCATAGTGGCGGGAGCGTATGGGAGTCGAACCCACCGGGGACATTTTAGTGCCCCCCAACGGATTTGAAGTCCGCGAAGCCCACCGGGACTCATCCGCCCCCGAAAACAGTTAAATTAATTATATATCAATGATAAAAAGGGGCGCAAACGATTAGCTGGTTGGGCTATTTTGTCTCGGTGGGCTTGTCGTGGGGGAGATAGCCGCGCTCCTGCGCCTGTCTATCCAGGTCGAGGGTATAAACGCGCTCCAGAGGCAGCAGCGCCTCCGCCTGGGCCTGGCGCAGGTCAATGGCTTTTAGATAGCGCCGGCAGTGCTCGCAGACATAGAGCCGGTAGGTGCCGGCTTCGTCGGTGAAATAGGCCAGGTCGTTCTGGTCCTGGGTGCCGCAATAGGGGCACTCCAGACGTTGGAAGAGCCACTCCGCATCACAGCGGGAGCACAGCAGATAGCGGGCGCCGCGCTCTTCATCGAGAAAGGCGAAATCGGGACTACCGCCGCAAATCGGGCAGAAGCCACGCCGCCAGCGCTCCTGGTTCACCAGCGGCAGCAGGGCCTGGGCATAGCCGGTCAGGAACGGCTTGATACTGGCCTGGATGAGGTTGTTGAGCAGGGCCTCTTCGGATTCATTGAGGCTGGTGGCGAGGGGTAGCCTGGCTCCCTCAAACCAGGCTTTCAGTATATCCGGGGTAATGATGTGGGCGGGTTCCAGCTCTTTCAGCTCCTCGACGGCGGGACCAAAGAGGGCGGGATACCGGGCAAAAAGATTGCTGACCTCAACATATATTTCCTGTAATAGTGACCGGTCCAGGGTGAGGTCGTCAAAACCGAGCAGCGGTGAGCCCTGCTCCAGGCGGGAGTTAACCGCCTTTTTAGTTAATCTAGGCTTGGGGGGGGCTATTTTCGTCCCAAGCCTAGATTCAATACGAAGTAAGTTCTGATAGAACTCTAGAAGTTGAGGTAAGCTGCCTTTTTTGCTTTTCTCTTCCTCTAGCCTTTCAATAATCTTGTCTATTACGGCGGACACTTAGCTTTTCTCTGCCCCTCTAGCTATCTTCTCATACCATTTTCCATGATGTGACCGGGCATAGTCAACTGATACCGTACCCCGATACATGGAGCTCCATGCCCCGGTGCGCAGTGGGCGCATCATCGGGTGAACCACGGAGAGATAAATATGGACAAACAACATACAGCCGGTAGCGATGAAGGCGACGTCATGCAGTAGAACCATCCATTGCAGTAGTTCCGGCGGGGCGGTCGTCTTGAAGGCCCACATAATAAGCCCGCTTATGGCAAAGACCACCCCGAAGACAATCACCATGAACCACCACATCTTCTGGCCGGTGTTCATGTGGTCCTGAGGGGGCATGGCCGCTTCGTCACTCAGGAAATAGTAGCGGGGAGCCGCTTGTAGCCAGCCGATATCATCCTTGCCCCAGACAAAGGCTTCTTTTATGCCCTTGATAGATGCCTTCCAGTTGAGCGGGATGTAGATGAGAGGCGCCACGATGAAGAGAACCGCGGCCACACGGTGTATGATGCGGGTCCAGCTATCCGCGGCCAGGGCGCCTAGCGGAGGCACAAACAGGATAAGGCCGGTGACAAACAGGGCGATAAAAGCACCGGCGTGTACCCAGTGCAGGATACGGGTCGGCTTTCGGTAGCGTTCTACTTCTTGCACCATGTTACTTCTCCTCCTTCTGGGGTGGTAGTTCTTTGGCCATCTTTGCCTCCCGGGCGACAATGTAGTTCAAGCCCAGCCCGATTAAGGTCAGTCCGCCCAGTGCCCAGCCCAGCGGCTGGATTACATCCTGCCAGGCAACTACTGTCGGCGAAACCTGTGGCGCTGCCGGCAGCCCGTAGACAGTGGGGTGGTCATCAAGGACATACATGACATGCAGCCCGTCCAGCTCTTTTTCCCCGTACAGGTTGGCATTTACCCAGCCTTTCGCCTGAAGGTCGGCTACCCGCGCTTTCCCCTCGGCGAGCAGCTCATCGCGGTCGCCATACATCAGGGCTTTGGGCGGGCAGGTCTTGACGCAGGCTGGCTGCCAGCCCTCGGCGATACGGTCCAGGCCAGGGGTAGTGCAGAAGGTGCACTTATCCATTTTGGCGACCCCGGTAAGCAGATTGCGGTCGGTACGGGGCACACTGAAGGGACAGGCATCGATGCAGTAGCCGCAGCCGGTGCAGGCATCTTTATTGTAGGCAACAAAGCCCAGCTCGTGATGATAGAGGGCACCGGAGGGACAAACCTTGACGCAGCCGGCATCAGTGCAGTGCATGCAGGCACGGCGGGTAAACAGCCACCTCATCATTCCCCCCGGCTCTACTTCGCGGAATTCCATCTTGAGCCAGGTGTTGGGGGCGAGGTCGGGCGGGTTTTCGTAGCTGCCCCAGTTGGCGGCATCTACCCCGTTTTCCACGGTGGGGATAAACTCGTCATTCTCGTTCCACTGCTTGCACGCCGCCTGGCAGCCACGACAAGCAGTGCACCGGGTTGGGTCATATAGAATTGCTTTTTCTGCCATCATTACCTCCAGCTAGAAATTTAATTCTCATCAGCTAGGCCTTGCGAATATTAACCAGGAAGGCTTTATATTCCGGTATCATCGTGTTGGCGTCACCGACATGGGGGGTAAGCGAATTAGCGCTGTCGCCGGTGGAAAGGCCGACAAAGCCCCAGTGCCAGGGTATGCCCACCTGATGTACCTTGGTGCCATTCAGCTGGAATGGCTTGAAGCGTTTGGTGACAATCGCCTTCAGGGTTACCTTACCCCGGGTTGATTCCACGATGACCTTTTCTCCGTTGGCAATACCCTTTTCGGCAGCCAGCTCCTCGCTCATCTCAACGAAGGGCTCGGGCATCATCTCAATCACCCACGGCATATTGCGGGTCATCTGCCCGCCCTGCCAGTGCTCGCAGAGCCGGTAGGTGGAGCACACATAGGGATATTTATCCGGCGTGCCCTGTTCATCCGGTCTCCATATCTTGAAGGCAGGGTTATTATGCTGCTTGGACATTGGGTTCTGTATCGGCGACTCCCAGGGCTCGTAGTGCTCGGGGAGTGGTCCCTCGGCCATGCCGGGACCGAAGACGCGGGCGTGCCCTTCCGGTTTCATGATGAAGGGATATTTAGTATTCTCCGGGTCAACCGCCATTGGTGGCCAGCCACCGTCGGGGACATCACCGACCCATTTGCCATCCTGCCACCAGATGACCGGCTGCTCTTTGTCCCAGGGGATGCCGTTGAGGTCAACCGAGGCGCGGTTATAGATAATGCGCCGGTTGACTGGCCAGCACCAGGCAAACTTGGGGAAGAGGCCGATGTTAAACGGCCCCGGGGTCAGGTCGCGGCGGGCCGCCATATTGCCATCTTCGGTGTAGCTGGCACAGTAGAGCCAGTTACCCGAGGTGGTGGTGCCATCGTCCTTCAGTTTACCGAAGCTGGGCAGCAGCTCACCGGTGGTGAGGTCATAGCCATTTATTTCCTTGGCTACGGCGTGGACATCGGGGTGTTCGGCACCGTAGTTCCAGTCAAGGTTGGTAATTGCTTCAGCGTTGGGACCGCCCTCGCTGGCGTAGAGCGCTTTCAGTTTGCGTGCCAGCCAGTCCACCATCCACAGGTCATCCATGGCATCACCCGGGCCGTCGGCACACTTGTAGCGCCACTGGCTCAAGCGCCCGCTGTTGGTGACGCTGCCCTCTTTCTCAAAGGAGCAGCGTGCCGGGAGCAGGAAGACCTCGGTCTTAATATCAGCCGGGTTTACTCCCGGGCGCCGCCAGAAGTTAGCCGTTTCGGTGTGCCACATATCGGCGACCAGCATCCAGTCCAGCTTCTCCAAAGCCCGACGCTCTAGCTCGGCGTTGGGTCCGCCTACCGCCGGGTTCTGCCCCCAGACCATCAGTCCCTTGATTACATCGGCATACATGGCTTCAAACAGGGCAATGTGGGAGTAGTTCTTACCGTTTTCAATCTTGGGCAGATAGTGAAAGCCAAACTGGTTGCTTCTGGTGGCGGTGTCGCCATACCATGCCTTGAGCAGGCTGACCACATACTTGGGGGTATTCTGCCACCAGTTGGCACTCTTGGGGTCGTTGCTGGTCGGCGTAGCCCGTTTTAAATACGTGTCAAGTGAGCTATCGGTATTCACCGGCACTTTGAGATAGCCGGGGAGAATATGAAATAGCAGGCAGTGGTCGGTGGAGCCCTGCACGTTGGATTCACCCCTCATGGCGTTGATGCCGCCGCCGGCGACACCGATATTAGCCAGAAGCAGCTGCAGGATACAGTAAGAGCGGATATTCTGGGCGCCGTAGGTATGCTGGGTGGTACCCATGGCATAGAGAATAGTACCTGCCTTGCCCACCTGTCCGGTGGCGGCGAAGGTACGGCAGACTTCACGGAAAGTATCTACTGGTGCCCCGGTGATCTGGTTTACCTTCTCCGGGGTGTAGCGGGCGAAGTGCTGCTTCATAAGCTGGAACACGCAGTTCTTACTCTTGAGGCTCATATCTCTCTTGGGGATGCCGTTCTGGTCAAGCTGGAACTGCCAGCTTGCTTTGTCGTATTTCCGTTTACCGCCGTCGGTTTCATTGTGGCTGCCGGCGTAACCGGAGAACAGTCCTTCCAGCTCGGCAGGTCCCTTGTAGCTGGGAGTAATCAGGTAGGGAGCGTTGGTGTATTCCTTGATGTAGGTCAGGTTGTAGTTATTGGGGTTACGTTCAATATCATCCAGCACATACTTGATCATACCGCCGATAAAGGCAATGTCAGTCCCCGAGCGCAGCGGGCAATAGATATCCGCCTTAGCCGAGGTTCGGGTAAATCTGGGGTCAACGCTGATAAGCTTGGCCCCCTTCTCCTTGGCTATGGTGATGTGACCAAAAGCAGCCGGATGGTTTTCGGCAGGGTTGGAGCCGATGGCTAACATGCAATCGCTGTTGGCGATGTCGTTCCAGTGGTTGGTCATCGCCCCTCGCCCGAATGATTCCGCCAAACTGGCGACAGTGGGGGAATGTCATATACGGGCGTGGTGTTCGAGATAGACCACACCCAGCGCCCGGGTCAGCTTGGCGAGGAGATAGCACTCCTCGTTATCCAGGGCGGAGCCGCCCAGGTTGGCGATGGCCTCGGTGCGGTTGACCAGTTGACCAGTATCGTTCCGCTCGGTAAAGTTGGCATCTCGGGTGTCTTTAATGCGGTGGGCAATCTCATTGAGTGCCCACTCCCAGCTCTTTTCCTGCCACTGGTTTCCACCCGGGGCCCGGTAAAGGACCTTGCTCAGACGCCAGGGATTATCAGCGGAAAGCTGCCGCATTGAAGCGCCCTTGGCGCAGGCGCCACCGCGGTTAATGGGATGGTCCGGGTCGCCCTCAATGTTGACCACCTTGCCATTTACGGCGGCGACCAGAAAGCCGCAGCCAGAGGCATCATACGGGCAGATGGTGGTCTTTTCACCGATTTTCTTCTTGAGGGGGAGCAGTCTGGGGGCCTGGGCTTGGGCTAATTCGGGGTCAAACATCCCGAAAAGGAAGACACCACCCATCCCCACTCCTGAGGCTTTCAGGAACTCTCTTCGGCTTAGCTCCATTTTGGTACTCCTTTCCCTACGTTGTCAGTTGATTAGCATCCTCCAAGATATGTTTATTTTTAGGGGTATTACTTAAGTAGAAATAATGAGATACATGCTTTTAACATGGTGTTTTATATAGAATAAAAAATTATGCCCCTCTTTGTCAAGACCTGAAGCAAAAGATTTAGACATCCTGAGCTAGCTTTCTTCTATAATGATTCTTTTTATCACATCACCCTTGGTGATTTGTTGCAAAACTTCCATTCCCTCGATTAACTGGCCAAAGACGGTGTGTTTGCCGTCAAGCCCGGGCTGGGGGGTATAGGTAATGAAGAACTGGCAGCCGTTGCTGTCAGGACCGGCGTTAGCCATAGATAACGTCCCGGCCAGGTGGGTGTGCTCGGTGAATTCATCAGCAAATCTGTAGCCGGGGTCGCCGTAGCCGGTGCCGGTGGGGTCACCGCCCTGAGCCATAAAGCCGGGTATTACCCGGTGGAAGGTGCCGTTATCATAAAAGCCTTCGCGGGCGAGAAAGACAAAGTTATTGACCGTTACCGGCACGTCTTTGGCAAAGAGCTCCAGCACTAAGTTGCCCTTTTCGGTTTCAATGGTGGCGGTATATTGCTTGGCGGTGTCAATGACCATCGGTGGTGGCTCGGAGTAGGTTTTGGGCTGGGGGGCTGATTCAGCACAGGAGGCGGTGAGCAGGGGCAGGAGGGTAAGCAGGATAATGCCAGCTATACGGCGCAGATAGCTAATTTTCATCGGCACATCTCCGTTAATCTTTGCCCACATTTTACTCTATTTGAATTAGATAGGCAATTACGGAAGATTGCCCTAGCCACTGTTTTCTGCTAAATTAGATTGCTAGTGGGAAGGAATAAATGTTAGCCAGATACAACCCCCAGGAAATTGAGCCGAAGTGGCAGCAGAGGTGGGCTGAAGACAGGCTCTATGAGGTTAATGACCGCGACCCCCGGCCAAAGTGGTATGCGCTGACCATGTTTCCCTATACCTCAGGCGACCTTCATATCGGGCACTGGTATGCCATGGCGCCGTCTGATGTTCACGCCCGATTTAAGCGGATGCAGGGCTACAATGTACTCCACCCGATGGGCTTTGACGCCTTTGGCCTGCCCGCGGAGAATGCCGCCATCAAGCGGGGGATTCACCCCTTCACCTGGACAATGCAGAATATAGACAATATGCGCCGCCAGCTGAAAAGCATCGGCGCCATCTATGACTGGAACCGGGAGGTGGTTACCTGCCTGCCCGAATATTATAAATGGACGGAGTGGTTCTTCCTGAAGCTATATGAGCACGATCTGGCTTACCGCGCCCAGGCTCCGGTCAACTGGTGCCCCCAGTGCCAGACAGTGCTGGCCAACGAGCAGGTGCTGGAAGGGGGCTTCTGTGAGCGCTGCGGCGCGGTGGTGACCCGCCGTGACCTGGAGCAGTGGTTCTTCCGCATTACCAAATACGCTGACGAACTGATGCAGCACGATGGCATTGACTGGCCGGAGAGAATAAAGACAATGCAGCGCAACTGGGTGGGCCGGAGCGAGGGCACCGAGATTTCCTTTGCCCTGGACCATCCCGGCGTAGCCGAAAAAGAGATTCGGGTGTTTACCACCCGGCCCGACACTATATTTGGCGTTACCTTTATGGTGCTGGCTCCGGAGCACCCGCTGGTGGCCAGGCTGACCACTCCGGAGAAGAAGGCTGAGGTTGAAGGCTACATTGCCCGCTCCCGGCGGGCAAGCGAGATAGAGCGCCTCTCCACCGAGCGGGAGAAAGACGGTGTCTTTATCGGGGCTTATGTCGTCAACCGGCTCAACGGGGAGAAGGTGCCCATCTGGATTGCCGACTATGTGCTGATGAGCTACGGCACCGGGGCGGTGATGGGGGTGCCGGCCCACGATGACCGGGACTTTATCTTTGCCCATAAATACAATCTGCCGATAAGGGTGGTGGTCGCCCCGCCCGATTGGGAGGGCGGGGAGCTGGAAGAAGCCTTTATTGAGACCGGCGTTATGGTCAATTCAGGCCAGTTTAACGGGACACCCAACGAGGCGGGGATAGACGCCGTTACCGATTTTCTGAAAGAGAAGGGGTGGGGCAAGCACACCACCAGCTATCGGTTGCGTGACTGGCTTATCTCCCGCCAGCGCTACTGGGGGGCACCGATACCGATAATCTACTGCCCGAAGTGCGGCATTGTGCCCGTTCCGGAGAAAGACCTGCCGGTGCTGCTGCCTGAGGACGCCGAGTTCAAACCCACCGGTGAGTCCCCGCTCAAGTATCACCAGAAGTTCGTCAATACCACCTGCCCCCGGTGCTCGGCGCCGGCCAAACGGGAGACGGATACCATGGACACCTTTATGTGTTCATCCTGGTATTTCCTGCGCTACGCCAGCCCCGGTTGTGACACGGCCCCCTTTGAGGCAGACAGGGTGAAGTCCTGGCTGCCGGTAAACCTTTATACCGGCGGTGCTGAGCACGCCGTGATGCACCTGTTCTATGCCCGTTTCTTCATCAAGGCGATTCGGGATATGGGGCTGGTTGACTTTGGTGAGCCGTTTACCCGCCTGTTTAACCAGGGGGTTATCATTGTGGAGCGCCAGAAGATGAGCAAGTCACGGGGCAACGTGATTACCCCCGATGAGTATGTTTCCGAGCTGGGGGCGGATGCGGTGCGCACCTATCTCATGTTTATCGGCCCCTGGGAGCAGGGTGGTGAGTGGGACGATAGCGGTATCAGCGGGGTAACCCGCTGGCTTAACCGGCTCTGGAATCTGGTGCTCACCGGCTATCACCAGCATAAGGACGTTAGCCCGGAGGTGAGGCAGAATGCGGAGCGGGAGCTGTCCCGCTTCACCCACCAGACCATCCGCCGGGTGACCGATGATATGGAAAGAATACGCTTCAATATTATGATTGCCGCCCTGATGGAATTTGCCAACTACCTGGCCAAAGTAGCCGAAACCGGGGCGGTCTCACCTTCGGCGTGGGAAGAAGCTATCGATAGCCTGCTCAGGCTGTTAGCCCCGACCACCCCCCACCTGGCTGAGGAGTTGTGGCAAAGGACCGGGCGGGAGTACAGCATTCATAACCAGCGCTGGCCCCAGTGGGATGAAGAGCTGGCCCGGGAAGAGGAGACTATACGGGTAGTTCAGGTGAATGGTAAGCTGCGCGACCGGATGGTGTTACCAGTGTCTATTACTGATGAGGAATTTGAAAAAATAGCCCTTGAAAGGGAGCGTGTGAAGATTTACCTAAAAGACAAGAAGTATAAGGCACATCACGTAACGGGGAAACTGGTCAACTTTGTGGTGAAGTAAGGTGATGAGCAGATGAAGATAGCCTTTATCGGTGGCGGGAATATGGGGGAGGTAATAATTTCAGCTGTCCTGGACAAGGGGCTGAGCAAGCCGCAGAGTATCCGGGTCAGCGATATTAAAGATGAGCGCCGCCAGCACCTGAAGCAGGCATACGGCGTGGCGGTGGCGGGCGATAACCGGGCGGTGGCGGCGGAGGGGGAGGTGGTGGTCCTGGCGGTCAAACCGCAGAATCTGGCCGAAGTAATGGCTGAGCTCAACGGCCGGCTAAAGCCAGGCCAGCTGGTCTTATCTATTATCGCCGGGGCCAGGATAGATACTCTGCGCCGTGGACTAAGCCATAGTGCCGTGGTTAGGGCCATGCCCAATACCCCGGCCAGAATCGGGCAGGGGGTAAGCGTGTGGACGGCGACGGCGGAGGTAACCGGGCCGCAGAAGGCCCGGGCCGGTTCTATTCTGGGGGCGATGGGCGGGGAGTTCTACGTTACCGATGAGAAGTATCTGGATATGGCGACGGCGGTGAGCGGCAGCGGGCCGGCGTATGTCTTTCTATTTGTCGAGGCGCTGGTGGAGGCGGCGGTGAAAATCGGCCTGCCTCAGGATATGGCATCGGAGCTGGTAATGCAGACCTTGCTCGGCTCAGGCGGCTATCTGCAAAAGTCGGGCCGGGCGCCCGCCGAACTGCGCCGGATGGTTACTTCTCCCGGCGGCACCACCGCTGAGGCGATTGCCCGCTTTGAAGAGGGCGGCTTTAAGGAGCTGGTCCTGGGGGCAGTGGTGGCGGCTTACGAGAAAGCCCAAAAACTGGGCGGTTAATTAATTTGCCTCTTTTTTCCTCAAATCCAGCAGTCCAGCAAGAAACTTTCAGAAATTACTGAAAATTTAATAACTTCAGTATTGACAAAACTATTTAAATACGCTATATGTATTGTTAGTAAAAATAAATTTCCCCAGGGGGAAAGGTATGGATACCGAACTACAACTTGAAGAGAAACGTTTTGTGGAAGAGGTGAGTATTGCCTTTGATCAGATGAATATGCCCCGGATGGCGGGGCGCATTATTGGTCGTCTCATGATTGCTGACCCCCCCCATCAGTCCACCGATGAGCTGGCCGAAGCCCTGATGGCGAGTCGGGGTTCAATCAGCACCATGAGCCGGTTTCTTATTCAATATGGCTTGATTGAGCGCTTCAGCCTGCCCGGAGTCCGGCAGGACTACTTCCGTATTAAACCCGACACCTGGCATCAGTTGATGAGGCAGAGGGTGTACCAGATGACGATACTTCGCCGGCTGGCGGAGCACGGACTCAGGCTGATGGGGGATAGGGAGCATGCTAACCGTCTGTGGCTGGAAGAGACCCGTGATATGTATGTCTTCTTTGAGCGGGAATTCCCCGCCATGGTGGAGCGCTGGGAGGAAGAGCATAAGGCGGCCGGTTATCCGTAGCTGAAACAACTTTTAGTTTTAATAGGGAGGCTTTAAATGAAAAGGTGGTTAAAAATTATCGGGCTTCTGCTACTTGGTCTGGTTCTTCTGGGTGGAACCATCGGCTGTAATCCCTTCGCTGGTGATGGCGGTGAAGCCGCTCAGCAGCTGGCTAAGGTGGAGCGGGGTGATGTGCGGATTAGCGTCGATGGTAGCGGTAACATTCAGCTGGCAAATGATGTGAAGTTATCTTTTGGTGTCGGTGGCCGGATAGACAGGATATATGTTGAAGAGGGTGAGATAGTTGGCAAGGGGGAAGTGCTCGCCCAGCTTGAGACTGATGACCTGGAGCTGGCGCTGACTCAGGCAGAGGTAACGCTAGCCAGCCAGCAGGTAGCCGTAACTCAAGCGGAGTTAAATTTAGAGCAAGCCGGGTACAACCTGGACCAGGCGATGGAACTCTATACCTGGCCGGAGATTGAGGTCGCTCAGGCGGATGTGGACGATGCCGAAGCCTTTCTGGAATATGCCTTGGATAAGGGGCTATCACCGACGACCATCATCTATGCTCAGGCCAGGCTGGATGCGGCTCAAGCCAAGCTAGATGCCATGGTCAACGAGTATGACACCGAAGAGGTGGCCATTAAGAAGCTGGAAGTCGGGCTGGCCGAGCAGTCGCTTGAGCTAGCCAAGCAGGGTCTGGAGCAGGCTCAGCAGTCGCTAAAGTATGCGGAAAAGCAGCTCAAAGAGGCGACTATCAGCACCCCCTTTGCCGGCGTTATCGCCGAAGTATATGCTGATGAGGGGGATGTTGTTCTGCCGCCAACCCTGACGACGCAGTCAATCATCTATCTGGTTGACCTGAGCACTATGGAGCTGGATTTGGATGTCGACGAGATAGATATCCCCGGCGTGAAAGTAGGCCAGAAAGCGGTTATCACCGTCGATGCTTTGCCTGATGTTAAGTTCGATGGTGAGGTGCTCACCATTTCCTCGGTGGCCAAGGAAGAAGCCGGCGTTGTAATCTATGAGGTTAAAATTGGCTTTGATTTCCCCGAAGTTACCGGGCTGAGGGTTGGTATGAGCGCCGATGTTGATATCGTATTGGAGGAAGCCAGTAATGTCCTGATACTACCTGAGCGGGCTATCACCAATGACAGTGAGGGCAATCCGGTAGTAATGGTCAAGGTTGATGACCAGACCGAGGAAAGAAAGGTGGTTACCGGCCTGGGTGACGGTTTTTACACCGAGATTGTAAGCGGGCTCAGTGAGGGTGAGTCAGTCGTTCTGCCGAAGTGAGCCCGGTGAGCTAAATAAGAAATACCGCCTCTTTCGGGCCGGATAGGGGATAGTATTGATGGAAATGATTGAACTGGATTCGATTACCAAGATTTACCGCATGGGCAAGGTAGATGTGCCGGCACTACGCGGGGTGACCCTTAAGATAGACAAGGGAGAGATGCTATCTATCGTCGGCGCCTCGGGGTCGGGCAAGTCAACCCTGATGCATATTATCGGCTGTCTGGATAAGCCGACCACGGGCAGTTATATGTTTGACGGTAAGGATGTCAGTCGGTTTGGTGATAACAAGTTAGCCGAAATGAGAAACAAGAAACTCGGTTTCGTCTTTCAGGAATACAATCTTTTAACGCGGGCCAGCGCCGTGGCCAATGTTGAGCTGCCACTTATTTATAGTGGTTTTCGACAGAAGCGCAAGCAGGCTCTGGAAGCGCTGGAGCGCGTCGGGCTGGGGGGAAGGTCCGGGCATAGGCCCACCGAGCTATCCGGTGGTGAGCAGCAGCGGGTGGCTATTGCCCGGGCACTGGTGAACAGCCCGGATATTATTCTGGCTGATGAGCCTACCGGTAATCTGGACAGCGCCGTCACCGCCGAGATTATCTCCCTTTTCCGGGAGCTTAACCGTGAAGGCATCACCGTAGTCATCGTTACCCATGAGGCGGATGTCGCCCAGCAAACTAGGCGCGTCATTCGGCTCTTTGATGGCAAGGTGGTCAGCGACGAGAAGGTTGGTAAAACAACCGGTAGTAAGGCTAGCGGTAATAAGGCTAGCGGTAATAAGGCTAGCGGTGGTAAGACTGGCGGTGCCAAGACGGGCAGCAATAAGGCTGACTGTGGCGAGGTAGACGATGAAGTTTATTGACTCTTTCGTTATGGCGCTAAGGTCGCTGATGGCCAACAAGATGCGCTCCTCGTTAACCATGCTCGGCGTGATCATCGGGGTCGGTGCCGTTATCACCCTGATGGCGGTGGGCACCGGTGTCCAGGAGATGGTTACCTCAAGTTTTGAAGAGATGGGCACCGATGTCCTCTATGTGCAGCCGAGTAATCCGGAGGCGCCGGGAATGGCGGCCATGGCCCCCGGCTATGCCGAGGTCAATCTTACTCTGGATGATGCCAATGCCATCGCTGACCTGCCCACGGTGACCGGGATTGCCCCGACCAATGAAAACTTTGTTGAGATAACCGCCGGGAACGAAAAATATACGGCGGTAATACACGGCAGCACCCCCCAGTATCTGGATACATATAAATTTGGCATTGGGTCCGGGCAATTTCTTACCGACGTGAATGTAGCCCGGCGGGATATGGTGGTGGTTTTAGGTAGTAAGGTGGCTGAGGAACTTTTTGGTGATGATGACCCGATTGGCCAGCAGGTCAAAATCAAGGATAAGCGCTTTACCGTCATTGGCGTTCTGGAGCCGAGGGGGGTCGCCTTTTTGGGCTTTAGCTGGGACGATTTGGCGGTGACCCCGATAACTACCTTTCAGACCCGGCTCTTTTCCCAGCGCACCGCCGGCGGGGAAGATGCCATCCAGTCAATTGCGGTTCAGATGGCCAGTGCTGAGGATATAGACCGGACCATAGCCGATATTGAAAAGCTGTTACGCAAGCGCCATAAAATTGACGCCGATGAAAAAGACGATTTTTCCGTGGTAACTCTGGAGCAGATGCTGGCTATATTCGGGCAGATAACCCTGGTCTTGACCCTGCTGCTGGGCACGATTGCTTCCATTTCACTGGTGGTAGGCGGCATCGGCATTATGAATATTATGCTGGTATCGGTAACCGAACGGACCAAGGAAATCGGGCTGCGCAAGGCGGTTGGGGCGAAGCGGCGAGATATCCTGCTTCAATTTCTGATTGAAGCGGCTATGTTGAGTCTGGTTGGCGGTGCCATCGGGCTGACCGGTGGCTGGCTGGTGGCCGAGGGGATTTCGCTCATTAACCTTGGTGGCTTCACTCTACATGCGGCGGTATCGCCACTTATTGTCATCCTGGCGGTATCGGTTTCAGCCTTTATTGGTATCGCCTCGGGCCTGTATCCGGCGGTGAGAGCATCCCGGCTCGACCCGATTGAAGCTCTGCGCTACGGATGACATAATAGACTGAAAATAAGGGGGGCAAATCCATGAGCGGGCTTCTTGATATCGTCCTCATCGTAGTGCTTGCTTTGGCTACCTTTCAGGGATTTAAGACCGGCATTATCAAGGCGGTAATATCGCTCGCCGGCGTAATTGTGGGTGTCATCCTGGCCGGGCGTTTCTACGCCCCCCTGGCCGGGCAGTTAGCCTTCGTTCCTCACGAGGGCATGGCTAAAATTATTGCCTTTGCCATCATACTGGTGGGGGTGATGGTGGTCGCCGGGGTGGTGGCCTCACTGATGAAGTGGGCGGCTACACTGGTGATGCTGGGCTGGGTCAATCGCCTTGGTGGGGCGCTCTTCGGTCTGATGCTGGGGGCGACCTTTTGCGGCGCCATGCTCGCCACCTGGGTCAAGTTTCTCGGCATCGGGGACACTGTGGCCAGCTCAGCGCTGGCTAATGTCTTGCTGAACTACTTCCCCCTGGTGCTGAGCCTGCTCCCGCAAGAGTTTGATGCCGTGCGCTCTTTCTTTGAATAAAAAAGACTACCCCACAGTTAGTCCTCTGGGGTAGTCTTCAAGTAAGCTTTTTTATTCGGTTACAAGGGAAGGTCTTACGGGTTAAGTTTCTTGTATTTTTCCATCAGTTGTTCTTTGGTCTCTTTATGTTTCGGGTCAGGTACGCAGCACATGTCAACCGGGCAGACCTCAGCACACTTTGGTGAGTCAAAGTGACCAACACACTCGGTGCACTTGTCGGGGTCAACGACATAGATGGTCTCTTCCTCGCGGATGGCTTTATTCGGGCACTCCGGCTCGCAGGCACCACAGCTGATGCACTCATCGGTAATATAGTAAGCCATAAAAATCTTACCTCCTTTTTCTTTTGCTCAATCAACTGGCTTGGGTAGTCTTTTTTGCAACTGCTTTACATTTTGCTTTTCACCCTCTTTCTTAGCGCTGTAGCGACATGTTCCGGGACAAGGTCGCTGATATCACCACCTAGGTTGGCGGCTTCCTTGAGCAGGGTGGAGCTGAGAAACTGATATTCCACGTTGGCCATAAGGCAGACCAGCTCAAGCTCAGGGAACAGCCTTTTGTTCATCATGGCCATATCAAATTCACGCTCGAAGTCGGCGCTCATGCGTAGTCCGCGCACCATAGCTTGTGCCTTTGTCTTCTTGGCAAAATCAACGGTTAGCCCAGAGAAAGATTCTACCTCAACATTGGGTAACTTGGCAACCGCCTCTCTGGCCAGTTCAACCCTTTCCGCCGCGGTGAACAGGGGCTGCTTTTCGGGGGAATCATAGATACCAATGACCAGCTTGGCAAAGAGCTTGGCTGCTCTGGCCACAATATCAAGGTGCCCGTTGGTTATCGGGTCAAAAGTACCCGGGTAGATGGCAATCGTCAAGATTTAGCCTCCTTTTGGTATATGGCAATACAGCTATCACCATGGCGGTGCTCTTTGGTCAGGCTTAACTCGGCATAGCTCGCCTCCAGAGAGAGGTGGGGGGAGTGGGTTACCACCAGGACCGAATCGCCGCCCACCAGTTTGGAGATAGCCAGCTGGTCTATCACCCTGCCGATGGTTGAGTTGGCATAGGGCGGGTCCATCAGAATGATGCCGTACACTTTATCCAGAAAAGAGATCGCTTTGCTCACACTAGAGCAGTAAACATGTGCCCGGGCGGTTAGTTTGGTCTTGGCCAGGTTCTGCCTGATTATGGCGCAGCATCTGGGCTCCTGGTCTACAAAATCGACCCAGCCCGCCCCCCGGCTGAGCGCTTCGATACCCAGCGCCCCGCTACCGGAGAATAAATCAAGCACCAGTTCCCAGTTACGGGTAGTATTTTCCAGGATGGAGAAGATGGCTCCCCGGACTAGATCGGTTGCCGGTCGAATAGCAACCCCTTTTGGCACTTTAAGTCGGTGACCTTTCGCCTCACCAGCAATGACACGCATTATTTGCTTTCGCTCTCACTACCTTTCGGCTCAGGCGCTCAGGGCAGGGACTTTTGGTTTTCTGACTTTGGTGAAATCAGCCAGGGTATCTGATTCGCATACTTCAATGCATTTACCGCAGAGGGTGCATTTATCCTGGTCGATGATGGGGAGAGCTCTCTCCTTATCCCACTCAATGGCGTGTATTCCCTCTTCCTCGCAGGCCTTGAAGCACTTTCGGCAGTGGGTACAACCGTATGGGCACTTCTCTCTGCCCGGAATATCTTTTAGTGGTCCGTAGCTACAGAGGAAGGCAATCTTGGTCCCGGCCGGCACCAGCTCAATGAGGTCCAGCGGGCATTCGGGCACACACAGGCCGCAGCCGTTACACTTCTCCGGGTCAACGACGACGATGTCTTTCTCTTCATCAATATAGATGGCGTCTTGAGGGCAGACATCAATGCAGTCACCCAGGCCATAGCAGGCATAGGGGCATTTTTTGTAGCCGTGGAGAAGCTGGGCGGCTCCCTTGCAGGTATTAATTCCAGAGTAATCGCAGATAACCTCTGATTTGCCGCCACAGTGGACGAGCGCTCTTTTGTTCAGGCTTTCGGTGTCAACGGTTATGCCGAGGGCGGCTTCAATTTTTTTCACATTCTCTTCGTCCTGAAGTAATGTGGCGCAGGGGGCATTGCTAAGTTCATCAGGGTCCTTGACCACTGCCTGGGCGTAGGCGAAACAGCCGGGATAGCCGCAGGCACCGCAGTCCATCCCCGGCAGGTGCTCGTTTACCTCCTCCATCTTCTCCAGCCCCTGCACCTTGCGCGGCACAACCACACTTACGATGTAGATTAATATGGCGGCGGTGAGCCCGATTGCGGTTAGTATCAGCATCGTGATTAGCATCTATGATATCCCTCTCGAAACAGCCAGATGAGAATTAATTTTATGCCGGTTATTTGGCTCTAAACGCTCCGATTCCTATCTTAATTATATCACCCGGTCACTGTTTATGTCTAAAAGCCCATCTGGATTAGACCACCCCGCCAAAGGTAAAGACGAAGATGAGCGCCAGAATCATAGCCGAGATGAAGGCGATGGGTAATCCTTTCATTGACTTCGGTAAATCAGCCATATCCAGTTTCTCTCTTATACTGGACATCATAATCAGGGCAATGGCAAAACCAACACCGGCACCTATCCCGTTGACGATGCTCTGGATGAGGGTAAATTCCTCTCTCAGGTTGAGGAAGGTGAGCCCCAGAATAGCGCAGTTGGTGGTAATCAGGGGCAGGTATATCCCCAGGGCATTGTAGAGGGTGGCATTCGTCCGCTTGATGGTCATCTCGACCATCTGCACCAGTGAGGCAATAATCAGGATAAACAGGACGATGTACATGAATTCAACATCAAAGGGAATCAGGATGTAGTAGTTGATTATCCAGGTAGCAACGGCGGCAATGGTCATCACCAGGGTGACGGCTATCCCCATACTGATGGCTGGCCCCAGCTTCTTGGAAACACCGAAGAAGGGGCAAAGTCCGAGATACATCACCAGGACGATGTTGGAGGTGGTGAGCATTCTGATGAAAATTGGCAGTAAATCACTCACTCTTCAATACCCCCAATCGTCTGAATAGTGCCAGAAGCAGCCCGATGAGTAAGAACGCCCCCGGTGGCAGGATAAACAGTGCCATCGGGCTCGTACCCAGAACGGGCAGGGTAAACAGGTGGATGTCAAAGTAGGGCACCACTTTGAAAGCCAGCTGGCCGGTGCCGAGGACCTCTCTCAGGAAAGAGATGATAATCATGGCGGTGGCAAAACCAACGGCCGCGCCCAGAGCATCGGCAATAGCCAGATGCACCGGGTGCTTGGAACCATAAGCCTCCGCCCGCCCCATTATGATACAGTTGACCACAATCAGGGGGAGGAATATCCCCAGTGAGTCGGCTAAGGTTGGAATAAAGGCTTTAAGGGTGAGGTCAACGATAGTAACAAAGCTGGCGATGACCACGATGAATATCGGTATCCGGACTACGTTGGGGACGAAATCCTTGATGGCGGATACGACGATGGCTGAGCCCAGCAGAACGAAGGCGGTGGCTAGGCTCATCCCAATCCCGTTGGTGACGCTTACGCTTACCGCCAGCGCCGGACACAAGCCTAAAGCAAGGACAAACAGCGGGTTAGTAATCACTATCCCGGACAGAAACTGTTTCCAGAATTTAGCCATTTAATCCTTTCTCCTAGTCCGGTATTAATTCCGCCTTGGCCATGGTGGCCGCCCTGACGCCGTCAACCACGGCTCGGGAGCTTATCGTTGCCCCGGTGATGGCGTCCACTTTGCCGCCATCCCGTGTCAGGTTTATCTCGCCGGTATCCAGACCGACGAATCTGTCGGTGAAGTTAGGCGTAAGTATCTTGTCGCCCAGCCCCGGAGTCTCAGCATGGGAGATTACGGCGATACCTCTCAGGGTGGTCCTGTTCTCCAGCCCGACCACGATATCAATCTCCCCGCCGTAACCGGTACCTGTCGCCAGAAAGGCGTAACCTACCTTGCTGCCATCGGAAGATATGGTATATATCTCGGTAGATTCATCAAATTCATAGGCGCTCATTTCCGGGAATAGCTGGTTGAGCATGCGCTGAATCTTCAGTTCCTTCTGGTACTGGATGGTATCGCGGGTAAAGCTGTCCATTCCGGAAAGCACCGCTACCGATATGAAAACGACCACAGTAAGGGCTAGTATGGGATAATATGTGCCTAACTTATCCTTCACTTTTCGCCTTCTTTAAATGCTTTAGACCGAACGGTTTGGCCATAGTATAGCGGTCAATAAGCGGGGTGAGGGCGTTCATCAACAGTATGGAGAAACACACCCCCTCCGGCATACCGCCCAGTATGCGGACGATTACGGTGACCACCCCGCAGCCGATGCCGAATATTATTTTACCTTTAGTAGTCAGGGGGGAGGTGACATAATCAGTCGCCATAAAGAAAGCCCCCAGCATGACTCCCCCCGCCATGACATGGAACAGGGGGTCCTGACCGGGCCAGATGAAGGTGAGCAGGGCCACGGTGCCGATGTAGGTTACCGGGATATGCCAGCTGATTATCCCCACCGCTAACAGTATTCCCCCGCCAATCAGTATCGCCAGGACCGAGGTCTCACCCAGTGAGCCCCCGATGTTACCCAGAAATAGGTTCCAGTACAGCGTTCCGGTATCGGCGGGCGGGACGAAGCTCAAGCCGAGTGGAGTGGCGGTGGTTACCGCATCCCAGCTGAAGCCCATTGGCGCCACCCAGGTGGTGGTCTCGGCCAGCCAGCAGGCCATCAGAAAGGCTCGGCCGCCTAGGGCCGGGTTGAATATATTGAAGCCCAGCCCGCCGAAGGCTTCTTTCACGATGGCAATGGAAAAGATGGCGCCGATGGCTACCATCCACAACGGCAGGGTGGGGGGGAGGACCAGGGCGAGTAGAAGCCCGGTAAGCACGGCGCTGCCATCCATAATGAAGGGCCGCCCCCTTAGTTTCTTGACTGCCCACTCGGTGGCGACGGCGCTGACAATGGCGACGGCGCACACGGTGAGGGCGTAGAAACCGTAGAAATATACGGCGGCGGCGGTAGGAAAGAGGAGAGCGGCGACCACCAGATACATTATCTTGCTGGTGGAGTACCAGCTCTTCAGATGGGGTGCGGCTGCGATTAAGAACCGCTGCCTCAGCGTCTCTGCCTCGCTTATTGCTTCCGCTTCGGCTTCAGCCGGCGCTTCTTCTTTTACGGGCGCGGCTTCGGCAGTCGCTTCTTCTTTAGGCGCCTCTTCGGCGGTTGCCTCTTCTTTGGCAGTCGCTTCTTCTTCGGTCACTTGTTGGCTTTCCTCTTGGCCAGTTCTTTCTTGGCTACCTTTATATATTGCACTATCGGTATGCGGGCGGGACAGGCATAGGCGCAGCTTCCGCACTCCACGCAGTTATTGACATAGGCCTCTTCCGCGGCATCATACCGGCCGGTCTTGGCGTATTTGGTGAGCAGGGTCGGCATGAGTCGCATCGGGCAGACCCCCAGGCACCGCCCGCAGCTGATGCACTCCTGCTCTTTTACCGGGACGCTTTCCCTCACCAGCACACAGCTGGTTCCCTTGGTGACCGGGAAGTCAAGGTCGAAGTGGGAGATACCCATCATCGGCCCGCCCAGGATAATCTCGTTGGCGCCTTCCTCCATGCCCCCGCAGTATTCTATCAGATTTCTTAGCGGGGTGCCGATTCTGACCAGCAGGTTTTTCGGCTGCTTGACGGCGCCGGTAACAGTAACCACCCTTTCAATCAGGGGTTTACCCTCAAAGATGGTGTCATGAATCGCCTTGGCCGTGCCCACGTTCTGAACAACAACGCCAACATCCATCGGCAGCCCGCCGATGGGGACTTCCCGTCCCAGTATTACCTCAATCAGGGTTTTTTCGGCACCGGTCGGGTATTTCGATTTCAGGGGGACTATTTTGAAGTCCCGGGCAAAGTCTGACTTTGAAATCAGCTCTTCTAGGTGCTCAATGGCGTCCTCTTTGTTGTCCTCGATACCGATATAGACATTCTGGGGGGCGAGCACCTTGCGGATAATATTAAGTCCGGAGAGCACCTGCTCACCGTATTCCAGCATAATCCGGTGGTCGGCGGTGACGAATGGCTCGCACTCGCAGCCATTGAGGATTACGCTGTCTATCTTCTTGTCTTTGGGGGGTTGCAGTTTAACATGGGTGGGGAAGGCAGCGCCGCCCATGCCGACGATGCCGGCCTCTTTGACCATTTCGATAATCTTCTTTGCCGAGAGCGACTTCGGGTCCTTGGCTTTTTCCAGCTCCACCCACTTGTCGGCACCATCAGAAGTTATGGCCAGGGTCTTGGTCAGTTCTCCGGTGGGCGGATTTATGACCACGCTGCCGCCACTTATCTCACCGGAGAGGGTGGCATGGACCGGGGCACTGATAAACTTCTCTGATTCGCCTATCTTCTGCCCGGTCAGCACCTCGGCACCTCTGGAGACGAGGGGAGCATTCTCGGCCCCGATATGCTGCTGCATGGGGATAATTACCTTTTCCGGTAGCGGGAGAGGCTCAATGGGGCTGTTGGCGGTAATCTTGCTCTCCGGCAACTTTGCCCCGCGTCGCGCCCCGGTTAGTTTTAGCCTGATATCCACTCAGTTAACCTCACTACATGAGATAGCTTGATAATCCAGAAGAGCGGTGTATATTTCGCTCCGTATCTACTATTAAGCACTCAACGCCGTCCAGCGATTCCACCAGCTCCATGCCCGCTTCCGGCCCCATCACAAATACCGAGGTTGCCAGCACGTCAGCCTGAGTGCCGCTTTCGGCAATAACGGTAACGCTGATGCACTCGTTGGCTGAGAAACCGGTCTTGGGATTGATGATGTGATGCGCCGTCTTTTCCGGGTTGAAGTAGCGCTGGTAGTTTCCTGAGGTGGCGATGGCTTTATCGGCGAATTGAAAGGCAGCCAGGGACTGGCTGGTATCATCCGGGTTCACCAGGGCAACATTCCACAGCTCGCCCTCTGGTTTGGCGCCTATCGTGGCCATGTCGCCACCGGCATCCACCAGGGCGTGCTCAATGCCCATCTGGCTCAGGACGGCGAGCGCCTCGTCAACGGCATAGCCCTTGGCGATGCCGCCGAGGGTAATTTCCATACCTTCTTTCTGGAAGGATATCCGATTTTCGTTGATGCTTATATTATCTAGGTCAATGAGGCTTAGCGTCTCATCTATCTTACTTTGCTGAACCTCTGGGCTCTCTTCCCAGAGACCACCCTCCCACAATTCCAGAAGTGGCTGTACGGCGATATTAAAGCTTCCGTCGGTCAGTTCATAGTAGTCGAGGGACAGGGTCATCAGCTTAAACAGGTCTGCCGAGGGGTTTTCCAGATATCCGTTCTGGTTGAGTTGGAAGGCTTCGCTTTGGCTATCATAGATTGAGGCAATTTTCTCTATTTCTTCCATTCGGGTGAAGGCGGCATTCAGGGCGGTTTCAGCGGTATCGGCATCAGTGTAAACAACGATTTTAACGTAGGTATCCATTAAAGAGCGGGTCTCTTCAAACTTACTGATTGGTTGGGCGGAGCAGGTAGTTGAACCGAGTACCACAATGAACAGTATCAGCAGGCCCGCTATGACTTGATAGGCTCTCTTCATTATTTCTTACACCAATTTACCATCGCTTCGGCACCACCTCCCCATAACGCAATTATTCCCCTCCACGGTGGCACGTGCTTATAGCTTTTTGATAAAGGCTGGAAATGCGGGAAGCATTCTTGGTTATTCTGCCATAAAAAAGAAAAAAAAGCAATAGTTTCAGGGTAAAAACCTCTTGTCACCAAAAAATTATTGTGATAGACTAGGGCGGGCTATTTAAGACGGGAGGCATATAGTGCTGGCAGACTTCGGGCTCGTCGCTTTGTTCCTGATAGTCGCCATTATTTTTGCTGCTACCACTATTCTTATTCCGGTTACCCTCAAGTACATCAGAGTTGTCCCCAAAAAGCCCAGCGCCGCCAAGAGTTCTACCTATGAATGCGGCATGACCACCATCGGCAAGACCTGGATTCAGTTTAATTTCCGCTACTATTTCTACGCCCTTTTATTTGTGGCACTTGATGTGCTGGTCCTTTTCCTCTACCCGTGGGCAGTGGGCCTGAGAGATCTGGGTATTTTCGCCTTTGTCGGGATGTTGATTTTTATTGCCATCGTTATCGTTGGCTATATCTATGCCTGGAGAAAGAGAGTGCTGGAATGGCAGTAGAGAAACTACCAGGACGATATATTTATGATGATAAAGAGCTTGACCGGAGTGAGGGTGAGGGGATAGAGGCGCTGAAGGCGCACAGTCAGGACGTTATCCCCGACCCGAATAAGTGGCTGGAGGAGGAACTTAAAGCCAACGTATTGCTGACCACCGTGGATGCCCTTCTTAACTGGGCAAGGCGTTCCTCTCTCTGGCCGGTACTTTTTGCGCCGGCTTGCTGTGCTTTTGAGTTGATTTGTACCGCTGCCTCCCGTTTTGATGTTTCCCGATTTGGCATGGAAATCATGCGCGCTTCGCCACGGCAGGCTGACCTGATGATTACCGCCGGTACCATAACCTGGAAGATGGCACCTCAGGTGAAGCGAATCTATGACCAGATGGCTGAGCCCAAGTGGGTAATCGCCATGGGGGCGTGTGCCATCAGCGGTGGCATCTTTACCGGTTCTTATGCGGTGGTGCCCGGTTATAACCGCATCATACCGGTTGATGTCTATGTCCCCGGTTGTCCGCCGCGCCCGGAGGCGCTGCTTTACGGGATAAGGACACTGCAAAGCAAGATAGCCAAGAGAAGCCTGCTTCAGGAGGGCAAATAGATGACGGTAGCCCTTTCCGGTAAGGAAATTGCCACTAAACTGGAGAAGCAGTTTCCGGGAAGTGTTATTGAGTCAAGTGAAGATAGTCTCTTGATTAAGCCGGAATCCCTGCTGGATGTAGCTTCTTTTTTCAAGACGACACCCGAGTTTAATTGCAACTACCTTACCACCATCACCGCGGTTGATTACCGTGACTACTTTGAGGTGGTCTATATCTTAACTTCACTGGAGCATAACCACAGCCTTAAATTAAAGGCGCGCTGTCACGACCGGGAAAATCCTTCCCTGCCTTCGGTGTTCAGCCTGTGGCGGGCCGCCGACCTGCAGGAGCGGGAAATCTTTGACCTCTTCGGGATTAAATTTGATGGTCACCCCAATATGAAACGCATTGTTCTCTGGGAGGGTTTCCCCGGTCATCCGTTAAGAAAGGACTGGCAGGGTGGCGATTAAGACTGAGTCCTTTGTGCTCAATTTTGGTCCTCAGCACCCCTCAACCCACGGGGTGTTCCGGATGAGAATGACCCTTAACGGGGAAGTGGTGGTTGATATGGAGCCGATTTTCGGCTATCTGCACCGGGGCATTGAGAAGGTAGCCGAGGAGCGCACCTATAAGCAGAATATTCCCTTTACCGACCGGCTGGATTACCTGGCTTCAATGAGCAATAATCTGGCTTACTGCCTGGCGGTGGAGAAGCTGGCTGACATTCCGGTCCCGGAACGGGCGGAATACCTGCGGGTGATTATAGCTGAAATGCAGCGCCTCGCCAGCCACCTGATTGCGGTTGGCGCTTTTTTGAATGACTGCGGCGCCTTTATGACCCCTATCCTTTATATGATAAGGGAGAGGGAGAAGATTCTGGACCTGTTTGAGATGGTCTCCGGTCAGCGGCTCACCTATAACTTCATGCGTTTCGGCGGGGTGAGCCAGGATATTCCCGAGGAGTTTATGCCGGCGCTGGAAAAGGTTATCGCCGAGATGCCCGGTTTCATTGATGAATATGACCGGCTGCTGGCCGAGAACGAGATACTGCTGGCGCGGGCGAAAGGGGTTGGTATCCTGCCCAAAGAGCTGGCGATAAATATTGGTGCCAGTGGCCCGGTGCTGCGCGGCAGCGGGGTCAAGTGGGATATTCGTAAGGCTGACCCTTACTCGATTTATGACCGCTTTGAGTTTGAGATTCCCACCGGTACCGTCGGTGACTGCTACGACCGCTACCGGGTAAGGGTTGAGGAGATGCGCCAGAGCGTGCGCATTATCAAACAGGCGATGGAGCAGCTTCCCGAGGGTGAGGTATTGACCGAGGTGCCGCTGCGGCTGCGTCCGCCCAAGGGAGAAGCTTACGGGCGCATTGAAGCCCCCAAGGGTGAGCTCGGCTTTTATCTGGTGTCAGACTACTCGCCCAATCCCTATCGCTTTCACGTTAGAGCGCCATCATTTATAAATTTGACGGCTCTTCGGGATATGGCGGTCGGCTGGAAGATAGCTGATGCCATCATTGCCTTTGGCAGCATTGATATCTGTATGGGAGAGGTAGACAGGTAGTGTATTTGCTGGACAACTACTGGATACACTTTGCCGTATTTACGGTGGTCATCATTGCCTTTATCCTGACCATGGTGATGGGCTTTATCTACATTGAGCGGCGCTTTCTCGGCTTTATTCAGGTCCGCCTGGGACCAAATCGGACCGGCCCCTTCGGTCTGCTTCAGCCGGTGGCTGACGCCATCAAGGTATTGCTCAAAGAAGATATTATACCGGCCAAGGGTGACAAGCTGATTTTCTGGCTGGCGCCGCTGGTGGCTTTTGTGCCGGTATTTATGATTTTTGCCGTGGTGCCGTTCCAGAGGGGGGCACTGCTGGCTGACCTCAATGTGGGCATTCTCTATGTAGTTGCGGTCAGTTCAATAGTTGCGGTGGGGGTGTTTATGGCGGGGTGGAGTTCCAATAATAAGTTTGCTCTGGTCGGGGCGATGCGTGATGTTGCCCAGCTAATAAGCTATGAGATTCCGCTCGGTCTGGCTATCCTCAGTGTCGTCCTGCTCGCCGGCTCACTATCACTGACCCAGATTGTGGAGGCACAGAGCATCCCCTTTATCCTGCTTCAGCCGCTGGGTTTCCTGATATTCTTTATCGCCGCTCTCGCCGAGGTCAACCGCTGCCCCTTTGACCTGCTTGAGGCTGATTCGGAGATAGTGGCTGGTTTCAATATTGAATACTCCGGTATGAAGTTCGCCATGTTTTTCCTGACGGAATACTGTGAGGTGCTGGTGCTTTCGGCGCTGGTCGCCACCCTGTTCCTCGGTGGCTGGAGGGGGCCGCTGCTGCCGCCCTTCCTCTGGTTTGTAATTAAGATAGTGGCCGTGTTCCTGTTCGTCATCTGGATACGGGCCACTATCCCCCGGCTGAGAATAGACCAGGTAATGGGCTTTGCCTGGAAGGGTCTGTTGCCATTAGCCCTGATAAACCTGCTGATTACCGGTCTGGAAGTGCTGGTCTGGAAGGGAACACTGCCCTGGCTGGCAATATTCCTGAACATAGCCATAATGGCCGTTTTGATACTTTTCTGGTCAAGGTTCTTCCGGTTAGGAGGGGGCCGAGTTGAGGTTTGAGCGCTACGGTATTGGCATTGCCAAGGGTCTCTCGGTAACCCTGAGAAACCTGTTACGGGGGCCGATTACCACCCAATACCCGGAGCAGAAGCTGGACATCTCTCGTCGCGCCCGGGGCACCAAGTTTGCCTGGGATGAAGAGAAGTGTGTCGGCTGTTACACCTGTGCCCGCAGCTGCCCCATTAGCGCCATTGAAATTGAAACTCCGGAGACGGCCGTCCAGGGGGAAATTATAGCGCCGTGCCATGATACCTGCCCGGCGGGCGTGGATGCGGCCCGCTATGTCCGTCTCATTGCCCAGGGCAAGTTTGCTGATGCCCTGGCCGTAATCAGGGAGAGGATTCCCTTCCCTTCGGTCTGTGGTTTCATTTGTGCCCATCCCTGTGAGGATAAGTGTAACCGGGGCAAGATTGACCAGCCGATTGCCATCCGGGCACTGAAGAGGTTTTCCTGGGAGCATGACAACGGCCTCTGGCGCCAGAAAGGCAAGCAGCTGCCCCCCACCGGTAAGAAGGTGGCTATTGTCGGTGCCGGACCGGCCGGACTGACTGCCGGCTACTATCTGGCCAAGCAGGGCCATAAGGTAACCGCCTTTGAGTCATTATCTATTGTCGGCGGTATGATCCGGGTAGGTATCCCGGATTATCGCCTGCCCCCGAAGATAATCGATGATGAGATTGATGAGATAAGGAGAGTCGGCGTCGAGATTAAACTGAATACCAGGGTTGAGTCCGTCGATAAGCTCATGAAAGATGGCTATGATGCGGTTCTGATTGCGGTCGGCGCTCACCGTGGGGTAAAGATACCCCTGCCCGGCTCTGATTTAGATGGGGTGCTGATTGCGACCGATTTTCTGCGCGACGTCGCGCTGGGCAAGCCGGTTAAGGTCGGCAAGAGGGTGGTGGTGATTGGTGGTGGTAATGTTGGCTTTGATTGTGCCCGCACCAGCCTGAGACTGGGTGCGGAGGAAGTCCGCGTTGCCTGTCTGGAGTGCCGCCGAGGCATGCTGGCCAGCGACGAAGAGATTGAGGAGGGCGAGCACGAAGGGGTGCTCGTTCATCCGTCCCATTCTTTTATCAAGATTACCGGTGATAACGGGCATGTTAGCGGTGTGGAGTGCCTTGATGTGCGCTCCTTTGGTTTTGATAAAGATGGTAAGCTGCACGTTGACTCTATCGCCGGCTCGGAACATATCCTGCCCGCCGAGACCATCATTTTCGCCGTGGGGCAGTGGCCTGAGCTGGGGCTGATTGAGGGGATGGAAGAGGTCAAGACGGTCAGGGGACGCACCGTGGAGGTTGATGAAGAAACCAAGGCGACCGGTAAGAAAGGCGTCTTTGCCGCCGGTGATGCCGTGACCGGGACGGATCTGGTCATCACGGCGATAGCCGCCGGCCGAAAGGCAGCCATCGCGATGGACAAATACCTGGGTGGGGACGGGGATATTGACGAGGTGCTGGCACCGGTTGAGGCGATGCCGACTAGGGTTGAGGGACCGAGAGAGGCGTTCCGCCCCGAGATACCCTTCATCCCGCTCAAAGAGCGGCTGTCTACCTTTAAGGGGGTGGAACTCAGCCTGGCGGAGCAGCTGGCGGTGGAAGAAGCAGAGCGGTGCCTGAGGTGTGACCTTGCCTATCACCCGGAGAAGTATGAGGTGGACACCAGGAAGTGCATCTTCTGCGGCCTGTGTATTGAGTCCTGCCCCTTTGATGCCCTGTTCCTGGGTCATGTCTATGAGCAGGCGGCGTACCGCAGCCGGGAGCTTATTTTAGAGAAAGAAGATATCAAGCGGGATGAGAAAGTGCCACCGAGTGGTTACTATCACCCCGAAGTTGCCGAAACTCTACCGAAGCAGACGCTGCTGGTGTATAACGAGAAGAAGGGTAAGAGCAAAGCATAATGGGACTGGCAATTGCTTTCTGGATACTGGCCATAGTTGGTGTCGCCGCTGCCCTGGCGGTGGTACTGCTGCGCAACATCTTCCGGGCGGCACTGGCCTTAATTCTGTGCTTCCTGACCATAGCCGGGCTCTATGTAACCCTCAGCGCCGACTTTCTGGCGGCGGTGCAGGTTTTGATTTATGTCGGCGCTATCGCCATATTGATTATCCTGGCGATTATGCTGACCAGGGAAGTCCAGCGGGGTGGTCTCACCAATAAACTGCAAATCCCCGTTCTGGTGGTGGTGGTTTTGCTGCTGGGGGCGCTGATATACACCGTGGTCAGTACCCCGTGGGCGGTATCGACGGCAATGCCCCTGGTGCCGACCACCCCCGTCCTTGCCGGCAAGCTTTTCGGCGAAGGCGGGTTTATCCTGGTGGTGGAGATGGCGGCGGTTCTTTTGCTGGTCGCCATTCTGGGCGCAATAGTTCTGGTGAGGGAGAAGTAACCGAGTATGGCAGTAGGTTTGGAACACTATCTGATATTATCAACGGTCCTGTTTGCCATCGGGCTCTACGGGGCGCTGTCCAAGCGCAACGCCATCGTTATCCTGATGTCAATTGAGCTTATGCTTATGGCGGTGAGTATCGCTCTGGTTGCCTTCTCCCGCTATATTGTGCCGTTAGCACTGACCGGACAGGTCTTTGTTATATTTATTATGGTGGTGGCGGCGGCTGAGGCGGCGGTGGGGCTGGCCATAATTATCGCTATCTATCGTGGCTATGAGACGATTGACGCCACCAAAATTAATTTAATGAAATGGTAAATTTTGTGAGGTAATAAGGGAGAGATAATGCCGCATCAGTTACTCTGGCTCATATTTCTGCTACCGCTCTTCTCCTTTATCATAATATCGTTTGTGCTCCGCCCCTTCTTCAACGATAAGCCCCAGCTTGGCGGCTACACCACCATTGCCGCTATTGGTGGCTCTTTCGTGCTCTCCGTCTTTGCCCTGTTTGCCGTGATGGCTAACAGCGGGCAGGCCCTGCCCGTACCCGATATTGAGTGGGTGCTCATTGAGGGCGGGGTCAGCATTCACCTGGGGCTGCTGGTTGACTCGCTGACCGCGGTGATGCTCATTGTGGTTACCCTGGTCAGCCTGATGGTGCAGATATACTCGCAGGGCTATATGCACGGCGACGCCGGCTATCACCGCTACTTCGCCTTTATGTCGCTGTTCACCGCTTCAATGCTGGGGCTGGTCCTGGCCGATAACCTGGTCTTCATGTTCGTCTTCTGGGAGGGGGTGGGGCTCTGCTCCTATCTTCTTATCGGCTTCTGGTTCCATAAGCCGTCAGCGGCCAATGCCGCCAAGAAAGCCTTTATCGTCACCCGCCTGGGCGACTTCGGCTTCCTGGCGGGCATACTGGCTCTGTATTTCAATACCGGGACCTTTGATATTGCGATGTTGCATGAATTGGTCGTAGCCGGGGCTATCTCAGGGACGATACTTACCTGGGTAGCCATCGGCGTCTTTTCCGGTGCGGTGGGTAAGTCAGCCCAGTTCCCGCTCCACGTGTGGCTGCCCGATGCTATGGAAGGCCCGACGCCGGTCAGCGCCCTGATTCATGCCGCCACCATGGTGGCGGCCGGTGTCTTTCTGGTCGCCCGCACCTTCCCCCTGTTTGAGCATTCTATGGAAGCGATGACCACGGTGGCTATTATCGGCGGCTTCACCGCCATTTTTGCCGCCTCCATCGGTCTGGTGATGACCGATATCAAGCGGGTGCTGGCCTATTCCACCATCAGCCAGC